>JAKURY010000010.1 GCA_022452145.1 Acidimicrobiales bacterium
CTGGCCACGCTGGCCGCGGTCGCCCTGGGAGCCACGGTTCTGGTTCTGGCCACGCTGGCCGCGGTCGCCCTGGGAGCCACGGTTCTGGTCCTGGCCACGCTGGCCGCGGTCGCCCTGGGAGCCGCGGGTCTGGTTCTGCCGCCCCAGACCGCGTCCCTGGCCATCTCCCGGGTCGGAAGCCTCGTCCACGCTCGCTTCGGCAGTCACCGCGACGTCGGTCGGTCCGGTGTCGGTCTGCGCCTCGTCGGCATCGGTGGCAGCCGCAGCGGCGGCCTCCCACTCCGCGGGTGGCTCCCCATAGCCCGCCTCGACCTCGGGGACGTCGACGGTCGCCTCCGATCCGTCGGACGAACCGTTCGACCCGGCGTCGGTCAGGTCCAGGATCATGTCGACGATCTCGGCCTTGCGGGCCCGCGAGCCAGGCTTGCCACCCAGCGCGTTGGCGATGGTCGTCAGTTCGTCGCGGTCCTTGCTCTCCAGCGTGCCGCGTTCTAGTTGGGTGGAGTCCATGCTCACAACACCTCGGTTTCGTCGGGCCGAGTGGCCCGTCTGGTCTCCCCGGTCAGGTTCGACCGGGAGAGGGGGAACGCCATCCGGGTACCCGACTGGCGGGATCGGAGGACGTGTCGTGGAGCGGTGATCCCCGGTCCCCTCCTGGCCACCACCACGGTCGCGCGATGGTTGCGAGGCGAACCTCGTGGGGATCGTCGCCCGCCCGGCGACGACACCACTGTACCCAACAGACCTCGGCGGCGACAACCATCCCTGCTACGGCGGGAACGGGTCCTCAGTCGGCCAGCAGCCGGGGAACCAGGCGATGGCCGGGAACAAGGGGTTCTGCGGCCACGCCGGCCTCTGAGAACGTCCCTCCGGGGCCGTCCACGGCCGAGTCCACCAGCACGTAGGGCACCGGGTCGGCGGTGTGGGTGCGGGTCGTGAGCGGCGTGGCGTGGTCCGGGAGCATGAGGAGGCGCCACGGGCCCATGGCGTCCAGTCCCGGGATCAACCCGGACAGGATGCGGCGGTCCCAGTTCTCCAGGGCAGCGACCTTCTCGGAGACGTTGCCGGCGTGGCCGGCCTCGTCCGTGGCCTCCACATGGATGACGAACAGGTCCAGCCCGGCCTCGAGCTCTGCCAGGGCCACGTCCCTCTTGCCCTCGTAGTCGGTGTCGTACCAGCCGGTGGCGCCCCGGATGTCACAGACCTTCATGCCCGACAGCACTCCTATGCCCCGTACCAGGTCCACTGCCGTCACCAGGCCGGCCTCCACGCCGTGGGTGTCGGTGAACGACGGCACCTGTGGCTGGAAGCCCTGGCCCCACAGCCAGATCTGGTTGGCCTCGATGTCGAAGCCCGCCAGGACGTCCTTCGAGGCCTCCATCAACCCGGTCAGTACCGTGCCTGCCGGCCCGGACGGGTTCACGATCGTGTCGCCGGAGAGGTCGTGGGGCGGCGTGCAGTCGGCCTCGATCCACGGCCCGGGCGCGATCATGGCGTTACGGAAGCCCACCCCTGCCAGGAACTCGACGCCCTCCTGGGCTCCTGCCAGCTCCGCCTGCAGGGCGGCCACCACCGCGGCCCCCTCCTCGTCGGACGGGTTACCACCCGCGTAGTCGACCATCACGCCGTCGCGGACGACCACCAGGTTGCAGCGGAAGGCCGTCTGCTCGGGCCGCAGCGAGCGGCCCATGGCGGCCACCTCGATGGGAGCTCGACCGGTGTGGAACTCGGCCGGGTCGAAGCCCAGGATCGACATGTTGCCCACGTCGCTGCCGGGAGCCATGCCCTCGGGTATGACCGCCGCGCGGCCCACCGTTCCCCTGGCGGCCAACGAGGCCAGGACCGGCATGTGGGCGACGTCCAGCGGTGTACGGCCGTCGAGGTCGGGAACAGGAAGGTCGGCACAGCCGTCGGGGATGCAGATCACGTACTTCTTCACAGGTGGGTCATCCTGCCAGCGCCCGGCACCGGCCGGGGCACGGAGCATGGACCCGGCCGTCGGTCATCCGGCACGCCGGTGTGCCTCGACGAACTCCTGCACCACGGCCAGGTCGTTCGGGAGCCGGGTCAGGCGCTCGGGGCGCTCATGGAGGTCGGCCAGACGTTCCGGGAGAGGCGGCCGGATACCGGTGGCGTCGGCGACGGCGTCGGGGAACTTGGCCGGATGGGCGGTGGCCAGGGCCACCATCGGTACCGACGGATCCCGTCGACAGGCCCTGGCAGCCAGCACACCGACGGCGCTGTGGGGATCCAACAGGACGCCGGACCTGTCGGCCTCGGTCGCTATGCAGTCGCGGACGGTCCCGTCATCGAAGCGGGCACCGGCCCAGCCGTCGGCCAGGGCAGCGTGGAGCACGGGATCCAGGCGGAACGAGCCGCTGGCCCGGAAGCGGTCCAACTGCTCGGCGACAGCCGCGCCGTCACGGTCGAGTAGCTCGAACAGCAGACGTTCCAGGTTCGACGAGACCTGGATGTCCATGCTCGGCGACGAGGTGGGAACCACCTCGTCGATGGTCATCGTGCCCTCGACGAAGAACTGGGTGAGGACGTCGTTGGTGTTGCTCCCCACCACCAGCTGCGGTACGGCCAGGCCCGAGCACCGCGCCACGTGGCCGGCGAACACGTTGCCGAAGTTGCCCGTCGGAACCGAGAAGGCCACCGGCGACCGGCGTCCGCCCAGGCGCTCGGCAGCCACCACGTAGTAGACGACCTGCGCCATGACCCGGGCCCAGTTGATCGAGTTGACCGCCGAGAGGCCCACGCGATCCCGGAACACGACGTCGGCGAACATGGCCTTCACCAGGTCCTGACAGTCGTCGAAGGTGCCGTCGACTGCCACGTTGTGCACGTTTGCCGAGGTAACGGTGGTCATCTGCCGCCTCTGGACGTCGGACACCCGACCAGCCGGATGGAGGATGACCAGGTCCATGTTGTCCCGGTCCCTACAGGCCTCGATGGCAGCCGATCCGGTATCGCCCGACGTGGCGCCGACGATGGTCACCCGCTCCCCCCGCCGGTCCAGCTCATGGTCGAACAGGCGACCGACCAGTTGCAGTGCCACGTCCTTGAAGGCCAGCGTCGGACCGTGGAAGAGCTCAAGCAGGTGGATGCCGTCGGACAACTCGACGATTGGAGTCACGTCCGGCGCATCGAACACCGCATAGGCGTCCTCCACCATCGCGGCGAAGGCGTCCGCTCCGACGGAGTCGCCGACGTACGGCGACATCACCTCCACCGCCGTCTCGACATAGTCGCCCCGGCCACCGTCGCCAAGCACCGGCCAGGCCTCCGGCACGTAGAGGCCACCGTCGTCGGCCAGCCCTGCCAGCAGGGCGTCGCCGAAGTCCAGGACCGGGGCGGCTCCCCGGGTGCTGACGTAGCGCATCACGGTTCCGGTCGGTTCAGTCGCCGATGACGCGCAGGACACTCCCGACAGCCCGCACGGCATCCAGCGACCTGAGTCCCTGCAACGTGGAGCGCAGGTCCCGTTCCCTTGCCGCGTGGGTGATGAACACCAGGCGGGCCTCTCCTCCCAGGCCCTCCTGTTCCATGGAGCGGATCGAAACGCCGTTCTCCCCGAACACCGTGGCGACCTGGGCCAGGACGCCGGGACGGTCGTCGACCTCGACGTTCAGGTAGAACGCCGACGTGACGTCGTCGATCGGGGCTATCCGGGCCCGCTCCAGGGCACCGATCGGCGCCCCGTGGCCCCGCCGCAGGTTGCCGGCGGCGTCGATCAGGTCGCCCAGCACCGCCGATGCGGTGGGTCGACCGCCGGCCCCCCGGCCGTAGAACATGAGGTCACCGGACGCTCCACCCTCGACGAACACCGCGTTGAAGCTTCCCCTGACCGACGCCAGCGGGTGGTCGAGCGGCACAAGGGTCGGGTGCACGCGGACGCCGATCTGGAGCCCGCCGTCGGAGGCCCGGGTCTGCTCGACCACGGCCAGCAACTTTATGCAGTGCTGCAGGTCCGCGGCGAACTCGATGTCGGCGACGGTGATCCCGGAGATGCCCTCGTGGTACACGTCGCCGGCCACCACCCGTGCGCCGAAGGCCACCGTGGCGATGATGGCCGCCTTGGCCCCGGCGTCGAAGCCCTCCACGTCGGCCGTCGGGTCCCGCTCGGCGTAGCCCAGGCCCTGGGCCTCGGCCAGGGCGTCGGCGTAGCTGACACCGTCGTCGGCCATACGGCTCAGGATGAAGTTGGTGGTGCCGTTCACGATGCCCATCACCCGGGTGATCGGCTCCCCGGCCAACGACTCCCGCAACGGGCGCATGATCGGGATGGCACCGGCGACGGCCGCCTCGAACAGCAGGTCCACGCCGGCAGCCTCGGCCGCCTCGTAGAGCTCGGCGCCGTGGTTGGCCAGCAGTTCCTTGTTGGCTGTGACCACCGGCTTGCCGGCCGAAAGGGCGGCCAACACCAGCTCACGGGCCGGCTCGATGCCTCCCATGACCTCGACCACCACGTCGACATCCGCATCAGCGACGACGGCCGCCGCATCCGTGGTGAAGGCCGAGGCATCGACACCCACACCGCGGTCGATTGCCGTGTTGCGGACCGCTATGCGGGTCACGTCCAGGTACAGCCCGGTGCGACGGGCCACCTCGTCACGGCGTTCGGCGATGAGCGACACCAGGGCGGCACCGACGTGGCCGCAACCCAGCAGCCCGACACGGATCTGGGAGGGCTCCATGGACCAGACGGTATCGCTCGGACCGGCCCGGTCCAGCGCCGATTCAGTCGGTGGGGGTCGACCGGGTGGTCACGCCTCGCGACGCACGAGGTCCTCGTAGGTCTCCCGGCGGATCACCAGCCTGGCGTCGCCGTCGGCCACGAACACCACGGCCGGACGCAGGACGTGGTTGTAGTTGGAGCCCATGGCGTACCCGTATGCACCGGTTACCGGCGTGGCCAGCACGTCGCCCACCACCAGGTCGCCGGGAACCCAGCCCTCCCGGACAAGGAGGTCACCCGACTCGCAGTGCTTGCCCACCACCCTCACGGACCGGTTGCGCTCGGCATCGGCCGCCCTGGGCAGGAACGTCTCGTATCCGGACCCGTAGAGGACCGGTCTCGGATTGTCGCTCATGCCACCGTCGACGGCCACGTAGGTGCGGATGTCCGGCAGGTCCTTGACCGTTCCCACCCTGTACAGGGTGACCGCCGCCGCGGCCACGATGGCCCGTCCCGGCTCGGCCGAGACCGAGGCCGTGACCCCGGCCGCCTCACAGACGGCGCGGATCCCGGCCGCCCAGTCACCAATGGACGGTGCCGACTCGCCCTCCACGTAGGGAACCCCGAGGCCTCCCCCGACCGAGAGCTCGGCCAGCCCGTACGGCGCGGCGAACGTGGCCAGCACCTCGACGGCCCTGGCGAACGCCCCGACCTCGAACACCTGGCTGCCGATGTGGGCGTGGAGCCCGACGAGGTCGACCGAGTCCGAGGCGACGGCCCTCTCGACCGCCGCCGCGGCCAGACCCGATGACACGGTAAAGCCGAACTTGGAGTCGTCCTGGCCCGTGGCTACGAACTCGTGGGTGTGGGCCTCCACCCCGGGGGTGATCCGGAGCAGCACCATCGGCTTGGCGCCGGTGGCCGCCGCGATGGCGTCCAGGCGGTCCAGTTCGTCGAACGAGTCGACCACGATCCGGCCCACGCCCTCGGCGAGCGCCATGGCCAGTTCGCTGTCGCTCTTGTTGTTGCCGTGCATGACCAGCCGGTCACCCGGCACCCCGGCGTGGCGAGCCACGTACAGCTCGCCTCCCGTGGCGACGTCGAGGTGCATGCCCTCCTCATGGGCCAGGCGTGCCATGGCCCCACAGAGGAATGCCTTCGAGGCGTAGGCCACGCCGTCACCGAAGGCGGTCACCGCCTCCCGGCAGCGGGCCCGCAGTTGTGCCTCGTCGTAGACGAACAGCGGCGTGCCGTACTCGTCGGCCAGGTCAAGGAGGTCACAGCCGCCGATCGAGAGCCGACCGCCGGCACCGATGGACGCCGTGTCGGGCAGCAGGTGGGTGGGTATGGGACCGGCCACGGTCAGGCCTCCCCGTCGGCCCGGTCGTCGACCCCGTCACGCCACATCTCGGTGGGGGCGCCCACGCCGAGCAGGTCCATGGCCACGGCCAGCCCGATCCGGACGCCCTCGAGCAGCCAGAGACGGGCCTGGGTCGTGGACGGGTGCATGCCGTCTCCGAACACCCGACAGTCGTGGTAGAAGCCGTGGAAGGCCGACGCCAGGTCCCGGACCCAGGCGGTGACCTGATGGGGTGCCCGTTCCCGACATGCCCGTGCCACCACCTCGGGCAACTCGTGGAGGTACCGCAGGATCTCTAGCTCCCGGGGATGGACGAGCACCGACAGGTCTGTGTCGGCCAACGGCTCGCGCCCGATGCCCTCGGCGGCGGCCCTGAGGACCACCGAGTGGATCCGGGCATGGGCGTACTGCACGTAGAAGACCGGGTTCTCGTTGACCTGGCTGGCCACCAGGTCCATGTCGAAGGTCTGGGGTGAGTCGATCGAGAGCAGCAGGTAGGTGAAGCGGGCTGCGTCGGCACCAACCTCGTCGACCACCTCAGCCAACTCCACCATCTCACCCGTCCGCTTGGAGAGCCGGACCTCCCGGCCGTCCCTCTGCAGGTTGACCAGTTGGGTTATGACGATCTCGAGGTCACTCCTGTCGTGGCCGAGCAGCGCCATGGCGGCGTGCATGCGGGCCACGTAGCCGTGGTGGTCTGCGCCGAACACGTTCACCAGCCGGTCGGCCCGCCCGAACTTGTCCCGGTGGTAGGCCACGTCGGGCATCAGGTAGGTGGGCTGGCCGTCCCCCTTGACCAGGACGCGGTCCTTGTCGTCGCCATGGTCGGAGCTCCGCAGCCAGACCGCGCCGTCCTCCTCGTAGACGGCACCGGCGGCCCGCAGGTCGACCAACGTGGCGTCGACGGCCCCCGAGGCGATCATCGACCGCTCCGAGAACCAGGAGTCGAAGTGGATGGAGAGGGACTCCAGGACCGACCGGTGGGCCGCCAGGGCTCGGGCGTAGCCCCACTCCAACGGATCGGCGTCGCCGGGCATCTCGGCCGCCCAGTCCACGATGTACCGGCCGTGGTAGCCGTCCTCTCCCACCTCGGTGCCGGCGGCACGGGCTGCCAGCGACGCGGCGAAGTTCTGCATCTGGACGCCACGGTCGTTGACGTAGAACTCGCGCACCACTTCGTAGCCGCACCGCTCGTAGAGGCGCGCCACCGAGTCGCCGTAGCAGGCGCCCCTGCCGTGGCCGGCGTGCAGGGGACCGGTCGGGTTGGCGCTCACGAACTCGACGATGACGCTCGTCCCGACGCCGGAGTCGAGACGGCCCCAGCCATCGGTGCCGGCATCCACCACGTCGACCAGCACCTCGTGCAGCCAGGAGTCGGCCAGGCGGAAGTTGACGAAGCCGGGTCCGGCCACGTCCACGCCGATCACGTGGGGGGGCGGTGCGGTGGACAGGTGGTCGGACAGCGCCGTGCCCAGCTCCCGCGGGTTGCGACCCGCCGCCTTCGCGGAGGCCAGGGCCACGTTGGTGGACCAGTCGCCGTGTTCCGGGTTGGCCGGACGCTCCAACTGGACGACGTCGGGCACCGGCTCGACGCCAAGGTCGGCCAGAGCGGAGCGAACCGCGTCGATGAGGGTGTCGCGCACGTCCATAGCCGGATCCGGGGAGGGGGGGTGGAAGCGACCGGGGTCCGGCCGCCGGCCCGATGCTACCGGCGGCACCCGGGCCCGACCGGCTGCGAATAACGCAGCACATGGTCGGCGGAGTCACGGGCCGGTGGACAGGCGGATCGGCGACCTCAGGAACCGGCGGCGTGCAGCCGGGCGTCGCGGCGTACGACTACGACCAGCGCGGACAGGACCACGACCATGCCCAGTACCTGGACGGGAGCCAGCCGCTGGTCGAGCACAAGCCACCCACCTCCGGCCGACAGGACCGGGATGGCCAGCGTCAGGAAACCGGTCAGGGTGAGGCTCACGTGCAGGTGGGCCCAGTTCATGAGGAAGTGACCCGTTCCCGGCACGGCCAGGAGCAGGGCCAGCCATCCCCACTGCGACCAGGACGGGAGCGGCGGGATGACCTGCCCGGCGTCGATGGCGGCCAGGGGCAGCAGGACCACCGCACCGATGGACATCGACGTGGTCTGGAGGGTGAAGGTGTCGAGGTGGTGCCTCACGTCCTTCACGAACACGAAGTAGGCGGCGAAGAGGACCATCGACATGGCGGCTAGGAGGTCACCCCTGAGGTGCCCACCCGGCCCGCCTCCGGCACCGAACATCACCAGGGCGACCCCACCGATGGCGACGAGCGCGATGCCGACGAGCCACCCGGTCACCCGCTCCCGGTAGCGGCGGGAGGCTACGGCCATGAGGAGGATGGGCTGGAGCGCTCCGATGGTCGTGGCGTTGGCCAACGACGTGTTGTGGAGGGCCACGAAGAACAGGGCGATCTCGAGGGCGATGGTGACCGCCGGCAACGCCACCAGCCGGACCGTGGCCCAGGTGATGCGCCGGCCGCCGGCGTAGAGGAACGTCCCGTACACGAGCGCTCCCAGGAACAACCGCCAGAAGCCGATCTGGAGTCCCGGCAGGTCGAATCCGGCGACGATGACGTTGCCTGCCGACCAGCAGCAGATCGCCACGGTGGCCGACGCCCGACCCAGGCCGGCCCTGTCGTCTGCGGCTCTGGAGAGGCCCGTCATCCGCGGCACCCTAGGCCTCCGCCCTCTCACCGGCCGCCACGCGTTTCACATGCAATGCACCATTGGCTACTGTCGCTTCGTCGGCGAACCAACGAGGGCTCGCCACGAAGGGGAGGACCCATGAAGATCCGTTCGCTGTTCGCCGCCCTACTGGCCCTGGTGATGATCGCCACGGGCTGTTCCAGTGATGGAGGCGGTGCCGCCGGAGACGGCACCTGGCCGTCCGAGATCACATTCGGGTTCGTCCCCAGCTCGGAGCAGGAATCGCTCCAGGACGACATCCAGCCGTTCATGGACGTGCTCAGCGACGCCCTCGGCATCAAGGTCAACGGCGTGGTGACCACCGACTACACCGGCCTGGTCATCGCCATGGGCACCGGCAAGGCCGACCTGGGTGCCTTCGGGCCGTTCGGCTACACGCTGGCCCAGCAGCAGTTCGGCAACATGGAGGTGCTCATCCAGGCCGTCCGCTACGGAGCCGCCACCTACCACGGCCAGTGGATGACCAACGACCCGTCGTTGTGCGACTCCGCTCCGGAGTCGGCCACGGCGCTGGAGAACACGGCCAAGGGCGTCCAGCAGGTCGGGGCGCTCGACGCCGTGGCACTGCAGGTCGGCGTCTACTTCGGCGACTCCGGCAAGGCCCTGGGCGAGTCGGTGGACGCCGGCGACGTGTCTCCGGGTTCGTCCTGCATGGCCGACCTGGCCAAGATCAAGGGCAAGCGGGTGGCGTTCACCTCGGAGTCCTCCACCTCGGGCTACCTGTTCCCGGCCCTGCAGCTCATCGAGGCCGGGATCGACCCGGTCAACGACATCACGCCGATCTTCACCGGCGGACACGATGCCGCTGTCGTCGCCGTCTACAACGGCGACGCCGACGTCGGCGTGTCCTACGACGACGCCCGTCGCTCGCTCCGCAAGGAGAAGACCGACGTGGGCGACAAGGTGATCGTGTTCAACATCACCTCGGAGGTACCCAACGACGTGGTGGCCGCCAGCACGCTGCTGCCGACCTCGCTCAGGACGGCCATCTACGACGCCATCTACGCCTACCTCGAAACCGACGAGGGCGAGGCGGTCTTCGACGAGACCTACGGCTGGACGTCGATCCGCCGGGCCGTCGAGTCCGACTTCGACGTCGTGCGCCAGGCCGCCGAGGCCCTGGGCATCACCGAGCCTCTGGGCTGACCAGACGACGGGAACCGACGACCACGACCAGACCGACGCCCGGACCGTGATCCGGTTCGACGACGTCTCGGTGACCTACCGGGGCGGCGTCCGGGCGCTGCGCAACGTCGATCTCAGGATCGACGACGGCGAGTTCGTCGTGGTCGTCGGGCTCTCGGGAGCGGGCAAGTCCACGCTCCTGCGGGCCCTGAACGGCCTGGTCCCGGCCACTTCGGGGTCGATAACCATCGACGGGACCGAGGTGGTCGGCGCCGGCAGCGCAGAACTGCGCACCATCCGATCCCGGATCGGGATGATCTTCCAGACGTTCAACCTGGTGAACCGCACCTCGGTCCTGAACAACGTGCTGATGGGTCGGCTGGCATCGGTCCCGGCGTGGCGCTCCACTATCGGCCTCTGGCCGGCACCGGACAGGGAGATCGCCATGCGGGCGCTCGAGCGGGTGGGCATCGTGGAGAAGGCGTACGTCCGTGCCGCCAACCTCTCGGGCGGCCAACAGCAGAGGGTGGGCATCGCCAGGGCCCTGGCACAGGAGCCGTCGGTGATGCTGGCCGACGAGCCGGTCGCCGCCCTGGATCCGGTGACCAGCCGCCAGGTCATGGGAGACCTTCGGCGCATCAACCGGGAACTTGGAATCACCACCCTGGTGAACCTCCACTTCCTGGACCTGGCCCGGGAGTTCGGCCGCCGCCTCGTCGGGCTTCGGGACGGAGAGGTGGTGTTCGACGGCGACATCTCCGATGTGACCGACGAGACGTTCCGGAACATCTACGGTCGGGCGATCACCGACGACGACCTTCTGGCCGTCGATGGTGAACCCTCGGAGTGAACGGAGAGTCGGCCGGCGGCCGCCCCACCCGACCCCGTCCCGGTGTCCGCACCTGGGCGGTGGTCGGTGCCATCGTCGCCTACACGGTCTTCGCCGGACGCCAGGTCGACTTCGACCTCTCCACGTTCTGGAACGTCTGGTCGAACCCGCTCTGGGAGAAGTTCTGGCCGGTCCCGTGGGACTGGGTCCTGGACAGGCACAACGTTCTCGACCCGCTGGTGGAGACGTTCCAGATCGCCGTGGTGGCGACGCTGGTCGGCTGCGGCCTGGCCCTGCCGCTGGCCTTCACCATGTCGCCGCTGACCTCGCCCAACCGTCCGACCCTGGTGGTCAGCCGGTCGGTCATGAACGTGGTCCGGGCGGTACCGGACCTGTTCTGGGCGAAGCTCCTGGTCACCGCCGTGGGTATCGGGGCGTTCGCCGGCTCGTGGGCCCTGTCGGTGTTCTCGCTGGCCGTGATGGTGAAGCTGTTCAGCGAGACGGTGGACGGCGCCGATCCCAGACCGCTGGAGGCGGCCCGGGCGAGTGGTGGCCGACACCTGGCGGTGGTCAGGACCGGGGTCCTTCCCACGGTGCTGCCCGAGTACGTCGCCTACGCCCTGTACGTGTTCGAGTTGAACATCCGCGCATCGGTGGTGCTGGGCCTGGTGGGCGCCGGTGGCATAGGCCGGGTGATCGAGGCCCAACGCCAGTACTTCCGATTCGACAGGGTGCTCGGCATCCTCATGCTCGTGTTAGTGGTCGTATTCGTGATCGAGCAGGTCAGCGTGGCCATCCGAAGGCGGCTGGTCTGACGTGACGACCGACCCGGTGGCCGCAACCGACGGCCGGCCGGCGGCGCCGACCGGGGTGGCCCGGCGCCGCTGGACGGCGGCAGGCCTGCTGGTCGTCGCCGTCGGGTGGTCCCTCTCAGGCCTGGACGTGACCCTGGATCGCCTGCTCGGCGCCCCGGGCGACGCCTGGGACATCTTCCGTCGCATGTTCCCACCGGCCTTCGGCGAGGCCGCCGAACGGGGCGTGGTCGGCAAGGTGTTCGAGTCGGTCCACATCGCCTGGATCGGCACGCTCATAGGCGCCCTGTTCTCCCTACCCCTGGCCTTCCTGGCGGCCGGCAACGTCGCACCGGCATGGGTCCGTGCTCCTGTCCGCCAGCTGTTCAACGTGATCCGGGCCGTCCCCGAGCTGATCCTGGCCGTGATCCTCATCCCGATCACCGGCCTGGGCCCGTGGGCCGGGGCACTGGCCATCGGCGTGCACTCGGTGGGGACCCTGGGCAAGTGGGCCACCGAGGCCATCGAGGGGATCGACGACGGGCCGTTGGAGGCCGTGGCCGCCACCGGGGGCCGCTGGGCATCGGAGATGCGCTGGGGCGTGCTGCCCCAGATCCTGCCGGTGGTGACCTCGCAGTGGCTGTTCCGGTTCGAGATCAACGTCCGGGCCTCGGCCGTGCTGGGCATGATCGGTGCCGGCGGCGTGGGCTCCGAACTGGTGTCGCAGCTGGTGTTCCGGAACTTCCCGGCCGTGGGCGCCGTGCTGGCCATGACCGTCGTGGTGGTGCTGACCATCGACACCATCTCGGCAGCCGTCCGGCGGCGAATCATCCGGGGCACCGGCCGGGCACCGGGCGACGGAATGGACGAGGACCGGAACGCCGCCGTGCTGGCCGACCTGACCGGGTTCGGCCGCTGAGTCCCGCCCCGTCGGGTTTCTCCTAGCCTCGGGGCCATGCTGATCGGCATCGACGTCGGGGGAACCAAGGCATCGGCCCTGCTGGTCGATCCGGCGACGGACGCCATCGTCGACAGGGAGCTGACCTCCAGCGACGGGGACGGACCCACGCTGGTCGGGAAGCTGGCCGCGATGGCGGGCAGCCTCCGGGAACGCAGCCCTACCCCGGTCAGCGCCGTGGGCCTGGGCATCGCCGGACTGGCCGAACGGTCGGGCACGGTGGCCTGGTCGCCGAACCTGCGCAGCGCCGTCGGCCACCCCGTGGGCCCCGACCTGGAACGGGCCCTCGGGCTGCCGGTGGCCGTCGGCAACGACGCCACCACCGCCACGCTCGCCGAGGCCAGGCTGGGAGCGGGCCGTGGATGCGACGACTTCGCACTGATCACTCTAGGTACGGGTATCGGAGGAGGCTTCGTCCTCGGGGGACGCCTGCAGCGGGGAGCCCACGGCTTCTCAGGGGAGCCGGGTCACATGGTGGTGTCGGCCGACGGCCCGGTCCACGTCACGGGACAACGTGGGCCCTGGGAGTACTACGCGTCGGGGAGCGCCCTGGGACGCCTCGGCAGCGAGGCGGCGTCGGCCGGGGCCTTCGACCGGGGGGTGGCCCTGGCCGGCTCCCCCGACGCCGTCACCGGATTCCACGTCATCGAGGCGCTAGCCGACGGCGACCCGCAGGCCGCTTCCGTGTTCGACCGATGGTGCACAGAGGTGGCACGGGGGGTGGCCAACCTGGTCGTGCTCCTCGACCTCCAGCGTGTGGTGCTGGGTGGTGGGCTGGCCGAGGTGGGTGAGCCGCTGCGGGCCGGCGTCGACTCCGCCATGGGAGGCCTGGTGGCGGGGGCCGATTCCCGGCCGCCGGTTGAGGTGGTGCTGGCGCAGCTGGGAGCTGACGCCGGGGCGCTGGGTGCAGCGCTCCTGGCCGGCGACCCGGACTGACCGGACCGGCTACGGGGACCTACGTCAGAGGCGGGAGCGCGGAGAGCCCAGCGACGTCAGAGGCGGGAGCGCAGGAAGCCCACGGTACGGCCCCAGGCCGTGGCGGCCGCGGCCTCGTCCCAGGTGCCCAGGGGGTTCTCCTCGTTGGCGAAGCCGTGCCCGGTGCCCTCGTACACGTGGAACACCACGTCGCGGCCCGCCTCCCTGAGCTCGGCACCCAGGGCGTTGATGGCCTCCGGCGGGAAGAAGTCGTCGTTCTCGGCCAGGTGGCCCTCGACGGCGGCCGACAGGCCGGACCAATCGGGTGCGCCGTCGCCCAGCGGTGCCCCGTAGAAGGGTGCGGCGGCAGCCACCCGGTCACCCTCCAGGGCGGCGATCAGCAGGGTGAGCATCCCGCCCATGCAGAAGCCGGTCACCCCGACGGCGTCGCCGGTGGTGGCGTCGTGGTCCAGCAGGAAGTCGATGGCCGCCGACATGTCCCGAGCCGCCTGTTCGGGGGGCAGGCCCGTCATGAGCTCCCCGGCTCTGTCCATCTCCGTGTGCTCGGCCATCTCCCCGTGGTACAGGTCGGGGGCCAGGGCCACGAAGCCCTCGCCGGCCAGGCGATCGCAGACCCCCTTGATCTGGGGGACCAGGCCCCACCACTCCTGGAGCACGACCACGCCAGGTCCGCTACCGGTCTCGGGCACCACCAGGTAGCCGCCCGCCGTCGTCCCGTTGGCCGGGAACTCCACCATCACACCCATCGTCGCCTCCTGATCGTCCTCGCCCATCGTCGCCTCCGTCATCCGGGGACACGAACATAGGCCACCTGAGCCGCAGCCCGTCAGGACCCGGACCCGACCAACCCAGACCCCGACCAAGCCCCGGACCATCGGGCAGACTGCACCGACGACCCGAGACCCGAAGGGCCCCATGTCGATAGCCGACGAGAGGTACGTGCGCCTCACGACGTGGACCGCCGATGGCCGACCCAAGCATGTACCGGTATGGATCACCGCCGTCGGCAGGGATCAGGTCGGCTTCACCACCGGCTCGGACTCCTGGAAGGTCCGCAGGATCCGACGGAATCCGCAGGTGCGGATCCAGGCCAGCGACACCGGGGGGACAATCGTCAACGGCTCGACCCCCCGCACGGGAACGGCCCGACTCGGCGACGCCGACGAGTTGGCAGCGGTCCGCACCGCCATCCGCCGCAAGTACGGGTTCGGGGTCGTCGTCGTCGTCGTCTGGTTCATGGGCGCCATCGGTCGCCTCGCCGGCAGGGGTGCCGCCGCCGATTGCGCCCTGGTGATCACCCTCGACTGAACACCGACGTTCGCGCCCGCCCAGCCTTGCCCGACTACCGGACCGGTAGCCTGACCCGTCCCGGCCCCTGTAGCTCAGCGGATAGAGCATCGGCCTCCGGAGCCGTGTGCGTGGGTTCGAGTCCCGCCAGGGGCGCCACCAGGGCACCGTCACCCAGAGCGGAAGACGGTGCCTCCGTCGCGCCCGGCCCGGATCCGGGCACAACCGGGGCCGTGGCTAGGGTGACGTGGATGGCCGCGCAGCGCGAGAAGTGGTCCTTCCAGTGGAAGGAGCTCTACGAGGAGGTCATCGACACCGGCCTCTGCACGGGTTGCGCAGGCTGCGTGATCGCATGTCCCCACGACGTCATCGGCTACGAACACGAACCCGGGAAGTACACCCCGTTCCACCTCGAGGAGGACCTGGGCGCAACCGACTGCGGCCACGGCCAGAAGGGCTGCACGTCGTGCACGCGCGCCTGTCCCCGGTTCCGCAACTGGGAGACCGAGGCCGACCAGCACCTGTTCGCACGGGAGCGCCGACCCGACGAGATGTCCGGCATCTACAAGGACGTCCTGCTCACCCGGGCCAGCGACGACACCGTCCATGCCATGGGCCAGGACGGCGGGCTGGTCTCGGCCATCCTCATCTGGTGCCTCGAGAACGGGATCATCGACGGCGCCCTGACCAGCCACCTGGAGAAGCCGGGCGCAGACGGATCGAACAGCTGGAAGGCCATACCGGCGCTGGCCACCGACAGGAAATCGGTGCTGGCCGGTGCGGGCAGCCGCTACACCTACTCGGCCAACACGCTGGCCCTGCCCCAGGCGGTCGAACAGGGACTCTCGGCCCTCGCCCTCGTCGGCATGAGCTGCCAGACGTCCATAGGCCCGGTCATGTGGCACCGCAAGGTCGGCAAGGTCGGCAGGCCGATCAAGCTGAACATCGGCCTGCTCTGCTCCAAGTCGTTCGACGACTCGATCTTCGAGGAGCTGTTCTGGGCCAAGTACCGCCTCCGCAAGGAGGAGATGGTCAAGATGAACATCAAGGGCGTGTTCCAGATCTGGATGCGCAACGGCGACTACCACGAGGTGAACCTCAAGGAGTGCCACGCCTGGACCCGCGAGGGGTGCAACCACTGCCCCGACTTCGCCGCCGAGCACGCCGACATCTCGACCGGCGGCATCGGCGAGAACAACGACTGGACCCTGACGATCGTGCGCACCGAGTTGGGTCGCCAGATCATCATGAGGATGCTCGAAGAAGGCGTGATCGAGGGCAGACCGGGTGACAGCGACCCGGGTGCCATCGCCCTCATGCACAAGCTGGCAGCCAAGAGCCGGGAGCGGTGGCCGGTATGGGCCAACGAAAGCGCCCGGGTCGGCCTGCCGGCCAGGGCCGGCTGAACCCCCGATGCGTGTGCCGATGGGAACCGGCTGAACCGTAGGGCCGGCGGTCGGACGGGAACCACCGTCCGCGGACCGATCAGGTGGCGCAGGCCTCCGTGGCCTCCACGAACCAGCCGTAGTGCTCACCCAGCATCGCCTTGCTCACGTCGTCCCGGTGTTTGTCAATGAAGTCGTCCAGCTCCGTGAACTCCTCGAACGTGACCGCTGCCTGCACCTGGTCCAGCACGCAGGCACAGAACGTCTTCGCCTTCATCTGGGATAGGTCGTCGTTGGCCGCCATGCAGGCGGCGACGAACTCCCGCTCCACCAGGCCCTCGCCCGATTCGTCGGCCTGGTCCTCCCAGGAGACCGGCTCACCGGACGACACGCAGCCGGCGGCCAGAACAACTACGGCTAGAACGGCGAGAAGGAAACGGAAGCGAATCACGGCGCAGAGGCTATCGGCGGTCCCCCGACCTCCGGCCGGGATCAGCCCGCTGTGGCCAGCTCCCGGGCCCTGTCCAGGACGGCGTCGAACATGGGCTCCGTGAGACGACCTGTGAAGGTGTTCTGCTGGCTGACGTGGTACGAGCAGAGGATGGTCCGGCCATCGGCGAGTGGAGCCTCCACGCCGTGGCCGAACCTCGGCCGGGGTCGGAGCCCGAACTCGGCCGCCGCCGCCACGTAGCCGATCTGCCCAAGGACCACCACGACCCGGACCCGGTCCAGTGCGGCGACCTCCCGCTGGAAGAAGGGTCGGCAGGCCGCCTTCTCGTCGGGCGTGGGCTTGTTTGCCGGCGGGGCGCACTTGACCGGGGCGGTGATGAACACGTCGGTCAGCCGGAGGCCGTCGTCGGGACCGATTGCCTCCGGCTGGTTGGCCAGACCCACCCGGTGGAGGGCCCCGAACAGGAAGTCGCCGGAGCGGTCGCCGGTGAACACCCGTCCGGTCCGGTTGGCACCGTGGGCCGCCGGTGCCAGGCCCACGATGAGGATCCGTGCCGACGGGTCGCCGAACCCCGGCACCGGTCGGCCCCAGTAATCCTGGTCCCGGTAGGCGGCCCGCTTCTCTGTCGCCACCTGCTCCCGCCACGCCACCAGGCGCGGGCAGGCGCGGCACCCCACCACCTCGTCGTGCACCGCCAGCAGCAGTCGGCGTCCATCCATGAAGGCAGGGTAGGTTCGACGGCCATGCCCGGAGACGACCGCTCCCCGACGCTGGTGCTCTACGTGCGCCACGGTCGCACCCCGACCACCGGTGCCCGGCTCCCCGGCCGCGCACCGGGCCTGCACCTTTCCGACGAGGGCCGTGCGCAGGCCGAGGCGTTGGCGGCCCATGTGGCCGGGCTGGCCTCGCACCTGCCCGGAAAGGGCGTGGCGGCCGTGTACGCCTCGCCGATGGAACGCACACGGGAGACCGCCGCACCGATCGCCCGAGCCGTTGGTCGACGGGTCCGAACCGCCTCCGGGCTCATCGAATGCGAGTTCGGCGCCTGGACCGGGCGACGCCTGAAGGACCTCATGAAGCTGAAGGCGTGGTCCACGGTGCAGCACCAGCCCTCGGCCTTCCGGTTCCCGAAGGGCGAATCGTTCGCCGAGATGCAGGCCCGGATCACCGGCCAGGTCGCCGACCTGGTGGCCCGCCACCCCGGTGAGACCATCGTCTGCGTATCGCACGCCGATCCAATCAAGGCGGCACTGGCCCAGGCCCTGGGCTCTCCCCTGGACCTGTTCCAACGCCTTGTGGTCGGCCCCTGCTCGGTGAGCGCCGTGCTCCACGGCCCCGAGCGACCCACCGTGCTGACCGTCAACTCGACCGGCCCGCTGGGCGGGCTCAGCCCGTCGTGACCACGACCGGCGGCACCCCAGGCGACTCCTAGGCTCCCCCACGATGGAACGACCGGAGATCGACTGGGACGACACGGACGCCTTCACCGCGGGCACGGTCGGACCACTGGGGCGGCGGGTCTTCTTCATCCAGGCCCGCCGGGCCGGACAGGTGGTGTCCCTCAAGCTGGAGAAGCAGCAGGTGGCCGGGCTGGCCGACTTCCTGGACGGCCTCATGGGCGACCTCCCGCCGATCGACGAACCGGCCAGCGAGATCGTGGAGACGGCCGCCGAGTTCGACGACCCGGTCGAGGCCGACTGGGTCGTCGGGAGCCTCGGCATCACCTACCAGCAGTCCACAGACCGGCTGGTGCTCATTGCCGAGGAGCTCCTGCGGGACGAGGACCTGCTCCCAGCCCAGGCCCGGTTCCCGATGCGTCGGGAGCTGGTGGCTGCGTTCATCGTCCGGGCCCGCCAACTGGTGGCCGCCGGCAGGCCCCCGTGCCCGTGGTGCGGCGCACCGCTGGATCCGACGGTCGACGGCTGGTGCCCCTGTGCCAACTGACGCGGCGGTCCCGTCACCGACGCCGACGGACCCACACCCGGCAGGAACTGCCCCCGATCCGTTCCGGGAGCGAGGGCCCGTCGAGGACCACATGGCCGTGGAGATCCTCTCGACCGGCGACATCGATGTCCTGGGCCGCATGCCGTGGACGTCCAACGCCACATTCCTCGTAGACGTCACCCACCCGGACACCGGCGATGAACCCGTCCTCCAGGGCGTGTACAAGCCGCGTCGCGGCGAGCGCCCCCTCCACGACTTCCCCACCGGGCTGTACCGACGGGAGGCAGCGGCCTGGGAGCTGGCCCACCAGCTGGGATGGGGGCTGGTGCCTCCCACGATCGTCCGGGACGGACCGTTTGGCGAAGGGTCGGTCCAGCTGTACGTACCGTGCGACTACGAGCAGCACTACTTCACCCTCCGGGACGACCCCGAGCGGTCCGACGACCTCCGCCGGCTGGCGGCCTTCGACCTGGTGGCCAACAACACCGACCGCAAGGCGGGCCACGTGCTGGCCGGCCGCGACGGCCACCTCTGGGCCATCGACAACGCCCTCTGCTTCCACCACCAGTTCAAGGTCCGGACGGTGATCTGGGACTTCGCCGGTGATCCGATCGGCGACGGGCCGACCGCCGACCTGGTCCGCCTGCTCGCCGACGGACTCTCCGAGGGGCTGTCCCGGATGCTGGACCCGTTCGAACGCGACGCCGTGCTCACACGGGCACGTGCCGTCGTCGAGGCCGGCGAGCTGCCCGTCGACGCCAGCGGTCGCCGCGTCCCGTGGCCTCTGGTCTGAGGATGCCCACCGGGAACCCGAACCGGTGAGCGGACGCCACCTCGACCGGCTGCTGGCCGACGGCGACCTCGACGGGCTCCTCCGGCTGATCGACGGTGCCTGCGAGGACGGCGACTGGGAGGCCCTGGAACAGGTCTCCATCCGGTCCCGGGCGGCCCACGACCGGGGCCACCAGCTGTGGCCTGCCGCCGACCATGCCGACCACCGCCTGGCGCTGGAGGCCCCGGCCGAAGCGGCCGTCGCGGCGGTGCTCCGGGACGCCACGACCTTCGGGATCGCCCCGCTGGCCGAAGTGGCGTCGACGTCCCACACCTGGGCCGAGATGGACGTCCACCTCCCTACCGACGCGGCAGGGCCGATCCGCGCCGTCGTCGCCCACGAGAGGGTGGCCCGGGGCGAGGACCTCACCGGCGCCGAGTTGGCCGAGGACCCACTCGGCCTGCCGCTGCGCCTCGCCGCCTGGGAGCCGACGCCCGCCGGGCCGACCATCGGGGCCTACGCCATCGACGACCCGGTACCTGCTCCCGGACCGCTCGCACCGGTCGAGCCCCGGGAGCCGGCGAAGGCGGGCGGGCCCGAGGCGGTACCGGGGCTGGGCGCCCTCCTGGACCTGACGAACGTGTGGACCGAGCAGTCCAACGGCCGACGATCCGCTGTGGCCGTCCGGGGCGACGCCACACAGGCCGTGACGGCCCTGACCGGGTCAGCCGGGCGGAGGCGGGCCCTTCGTGGCGACGAGGCCTTCGGGCTCCTGGCCTGGGCCGGAGCCTCAGGTGGTGCCCATGGGCGACGACGGGGCATGGCCCGTGGCCGGTTCGAGGCGTGGTGGTGCGCATCGGCGCTGGCCGGGCTGGACGCCGACTGGCCGCCTGATGCCGACGACCTGGGCCGCGCCATCGGCGACCTGCGGTGGTGGCGATTCGATGACGGCTCGCCGCCGACCGGTTGGCACCTGCAACTGGCCGTAGAGGACACGCTGGACGGCCTGGCGTGGGCACTAAGCGCCCGGGACTCGGCTGATCCGACGGATTGAGCCCGGTGCGGTGGCCGACGCCACCGCGGGTGGGTCGGGTCTCAGCCCCGGGCTTCGAGTGCCTCGATCAGCCTGGGTAGCACCTTGTGCACGTCACCCACGATGCCGAGGTCGGCGATGCCGAAGATCGGCGCCTCCTCGTCCTTGTTGATGGCGATGATGTTGGCCGAGCCCTTCATGCCCACCAGGTGCTGGGTGGCACCGGAGATGCCGCATGCCAGGTAGACGGTGGGCTTCACGACCTTGCCCGTCTGTCCGACCTGGTACGAGTAGGGCACCCAGCCGGCATCCACCACGGCACGCGACGCTCCGGGCGCCCCCTTCACCAGTTTGGCCAGCGACTCGATCATCTCGTACTTCTCGGCCTCGCCGAGACCGCGACCGCCTGACACCACGATCGTCGCCTCGTCCAGCTTCGGCCCGCTGCTCTCCTCGACGAAGCGCTCCTTCACCGTTGCCGACCCGGTGCCGCTGAGGTCGCCTACGGCAATGTCCACGACCTCGGCCGGGGCACCGCCCGATTCCTCAGCGGTGAACGACTTGGGGCGCACCAGGAAAATGGCGGTACCGGAGTCCGTGAAGCCGGTCGTCACGTCGGTGGTACCGCCGAAGACGGGCTCGCTGCCAAGCAGGCGGTCACCGTCGGCGATCAGGTCGACCACGTTGGTGATGACGGGACGGTCGATCTTGGCCGACAGGCGTCCAGCCACGTCACGGCCGTCGTAGGAGGTGGAACAGAGCAGTACGTCGGGACCGGTCCCGACCTCTACGGCGCCGGCGATCGCCGAGGCGATGCGGGGGCCGGCCAGCGACCCCTCGATGACGCCGATGGTGTGGACGGTGGTGGCGCCGTGGGCGCCCAGGGCGCCGGCGACGGCGCCGGCGTCACCGGACATGACCACCTCGACGGTGTCGGCCAGCTGGCGGGCCCTGGTGAGCAGCTCCAGCGTGGAAGCCGTCGCACCGGCCTCGGTGGCCTCACCGAACACCCAGATCTTCGAGATTCCCATGACGGCCTCCTACAGGACCTTGAGGTCGTCCAGGAACGCCAGGATGCGCTCGTGGGCGTCGCCGTCGTCGTGGACTATCTCACCGGCATCCCGGGCGGGAGCAACGGAGATGTCGATGATCTCCTGGCGGGCGCCGGCCCATCCGACGGTCGCCGGGTCGATCCCCAGGCCGGCCAGGTCGATCTGGTCGACCGGCTTGTTCTTGGCGCCCATGATCCCCTTGAAGGAGGGATAGCGGGGCTCCACCACGCCGGCGGTCACAGAGACCACGGCGGGCAGCGGGCATTCGACCTGGTCGAAGCCGGCCTCGGTCTGGCGCTTCACCGTGGCGACGCCGTCAGCCACCTCGATCTCCTTGCCGAACGTCACCGACGGGTATCCCAGCAGCTCGGCGACCTGGACCGGCACGGTCCCGGTGTAGCCGTCGCTGGACTCGGTGGCGGTCAGGACCAGGTCGGGCTCGCAGCGCTGGATGGCGGCGGCCAGCACCTTGGCCGTCGACAGGGCGTCGGAACCGGCGAGTGCCTCGTCGCTGACCAGCACGGCGCTGGCGGCACCCATGGCCAGGGCGGTACGCAGGCCGCCCACCTCGCCGTCCGGGGCCATGGAGACGAGCCTCACCTCGCCATCGCCGGCGGCGTCCACCAGCTGCAGGCCCATCTCGACGCCGTAGGAGTCCGACTCATCCAGGATGAGCTTGACGTCTCGCTGGAGGGTCTTGGTTTCCGGATCCATCGCACCAGGGTCCGCCGGATCGGGGATCTGCTTCACACATACCACGACGATCATGTCGGAGAGTGTGCCCTGTGCACCGGGCAACGAGACCATCCGTGGACAGGGTTTTCGCTGCGGTTCTCGGTCACCCGGGCCATCGGACGACCCGCCCGACGGCCCGACCTAGGGTTCGACGATGGCCGCGCCAGACCAGATCCGGTGGATGGAGGGATTCCCGCCACCGCCCGAGGCCCGCATCCGCTTCGACGACGGTTCGTTCTACGCCTGGCCCCAGGTCCGCTGGCGTCAGGGTCCTCCCGGAGGTGGTGGCCGACGAGCCGTTCCTGGGTGGCGACCTGGAGCTGTTCGCCCTGGCCGACCTGCAGACCATGCAGGGGTGGTCGTACCGGTCGCAGTGGTGGATCCGCCACCTCGACGGCCATGCCCGGCCGATGGCCCGGGGCGCCCACGGGCAGGTCCTCGCCATCGACCGCCCGGCCGGCGTTGTCGTGGCCCACACGGGGTCGGCCCCACGACCCCCGTCCACCCTGCTGGACCCCGTCCTCCAGCCCCTGCTCGACGCCATCGTCGCCACCGTCCCGTGAGGAGCCTCCGGTGAAGGTCCTGCTGATCGTGAACCCGTCGGCGTCTTCGGTGACGGCCCGTACCCGCATCGTCATCCAGAAGGCCCTGTCGGCCGACCACCGCCTCGAGGTGGCCGCCACCACCCGACGGGGCCACGCAACCCGCCTGGCCCAGAGCGCGTCCAACGACGGCATGGACGTGGTCGTGGTTCTGGGTGGCGACGGCACCCTCAACGAGGCTGCCAATGGCCTGGCCGGAACCGACACGGCGTTGGCCGCCCTGCCCGGCGGGTCGACCAACGTCTTCGCCCGCACCATCGGCCTGCCCGACGACGCTGTCGAGGCCACCGGTGCCCTGCTGGATGCCATCGAGGCCGCTTCGATCCGACGGGTTGGCCTTGGCGCCATTGGCGACCGGTACTTCCTGTTCCACGCCGGCATCGGCTTCGACGCCGCGGTGGTCGAGCAGGTGGAGCGGCGCGGTGGCCTGCTCAAGCGGTTCGCCGGCCATCCCCTGTTCATCGCCGCCGCCGTCGACACGTGGATCCGCCACTACGACCATCGACGCCCGGTGTTCCGGGTGGCCAGTCGACGCCTAGACGAGCCGGGTCCGCCAGATCCGGCCTCAGGGGTCCCGGGCGTGTTCACCGTGTGCCTCAACACGGACCCCTACACATACCTGGGTACCCGGGGCCTATCCCTGGTTCCCGAGGCGACGCTGGACAGCCCACTGGCCATCGTCACCTTCCGGTCACTCTCACCAGGCAGGCTCCTTCCGGCGTTAGCCGGCGCACTGGGGGTAGGCCGGGCGACCGTCGGGTCCAGTCCGTCGGTCGACGTCAGGACCGACGTCGCCGAGGCCGTCATAGCAGCCTCGCGTCCCGTGCCATGGCAGGTCGACGGCGACCACCTCGGCGAGGCGACGACCCTGTCGGTCCGCCACGTTCCGGATGCCCTGGACCTGGTGGTCCCCCTGGCCTCGGCCGCCTTCGGTTGAGCCCGAGGGTGAGGCTCCGACCGGGAACCCGTCAGCCGTCGACCCAGGTTCCATCCAGGTGCCCGTCGATCACCCGACGCGCCACCCCGGGGCAATCGGTGATGATGCCGTCCACTTCCCAGTCGGCCAGCTGCAGGATGCGCCCGGGATCGTCGACCGTCCAGACCACCACCCGGAGGCCCCGCTCGTGGGCCGCCTCCACCATCGACTCGTCGACCAGGGTGTCCCACGGGCACACCGCCCCATGCCCGTGTGCCACCGCCCGGTCCAGCATCAGGTCGGTTCCGTGTCGTTCCATCACCAGCCATCCGGTGGGCAGCGATGGCTCGGAGGCCCGGATGCGGTCCACCGCGGTGATGTCGAAGGATGAGACGAGCAGTTCGTCGGTAGGCCGGTAGGCGGCCACCAGGCCGGCCACCGCCTCGCACACCAGGTCCGAAGCGTCGTGGTCGGGGTCGCCGGGGAGGTTCTTGACCTCCACGTTGACACCCATTCCGTCGCAGGCCTCCAGCGCCTCGGCCAGGTTCAGGACGTCCTCCGGAGAATCGCCGGCCGGGACCTCGCGCACGAGACGCCCATCGCCGTAATGGGCGTCGTGGTGGACCATCAGCACGTCGTCGGCCGACAGCCGGACGTCGAGCTCCACCCAGTCGGCGCCCTGGAGCCGGGCCTCGGTGAAAGCGGCCGCCGTGTTCTCCGGCCTGTCGTGGGATGCGCCCCGGTGGGCCACGACCATGGGCCGCCCGTCTGAGCGGGGATCGGTCACGCAGACCTCCGCGCGCGGACGCCACGTACGGACGATGGGCTGTTCACGCCATCGACCCTAGGGCGGGAACCCGGCTCAGGTCGTGGGCTCATTGGCGTCACCCCACGGGCCGACCAGACGTGCGGCGGGCACCCACACCTCGGCCATGGTCCCGGTCCCCCGCTCCACGGGCAGAAGTCGTATTCGACCCCCCAGCTCGCCCTCAACGAACGTGCGGACGATCGTCAGGCCCAGGCCGGTGACCTCCGACAGGTCGAAGCCCTCGGGGAGTCCCACCCCGTCGTCGACCACACGGACGAACAGGCCGTCAGGTCGCCGATCCAGGTGGATGCCGACCTGGCCCGAACCGACCGGGCCGTCCGACGTGCCGTCGTCCGCCAACCCTGACCCCGGCGGGAAGGCATGGTCGACGACGTTCTGGAGCAGTTCGGTGAGGACGACGGCCATCGTCGTCGTGACCTGCCCGGGCAGCACCCCAGCATCACCTTCGACGGTGAACGCCAACGGCCGCAGGGGCGACGACACGCTCTCCTCGACCACCCGGACCAGGGGGCTCACGATCTCCGAGAACGCCACGTCGGCCTCGGCGCTCTGAGCCAGCGTCTCGTGCACCACCGAGATCGCCCCGATGCGGCGAACCGATTCATCGAGCGCCGCCCGGGCCTCAACTCCCTGCAGGCGCCGGGCCTGGAGCCGCAGCAGTGACGAGATGGTCTGCAGGTTGTTCTTCACCCGGTGGTGGATCTCCCGGATGGTGGCGTCCCTGGACACCAGCTGGCGGTCCCGCCGACGCAGCTCGGTCACGTCGCGTACGAGCACGATGGCGCCCGTGGCCGTCCCGGACTCGAGCAGCGGGAAGCAGTGGCTGACCACCGCCACCTCGTCGTGGCGCTCCATTTCTTCGATCACGGCCGAGCGACGGGCGAACGCGGCACGCAGCATCGACGACCCGAGCCCCGTGTCGTCGAACCGGGCACCGATGACTCCCCGGGTCATCCCGAGGCGATGGAGCAGGGAGACGGCATTGGGCGAGGCGAACTCGATCCTTCCTTCGGAGTCGACCAGCAGCAGGCCGTCGCCGACCCGTGGGGTGCGGTGGCGGAGCCGTTCCTCCTCGCGGTACGGGAACTCACCGGCCTCCAGCATCATGGCGAACCTGTCGAACACCGTCAGGTAGGTCCTCTCCTGCTCGCTGGTCGGTCGGTCGACGGGCCGTATACGTTCCCGCGCCATCACAGCGACCGTCGTGTCGGAACATCGGACCGGCACGGCAAGCAGGTTGACGTCGCGGTCGGCCCCGACGTTGACGGTGCCGGAGGTGGCTGAACCGGTGGCGAACGCCTCGGCGACCAGCGGACGGCGGAGTGGCTCGAAGACATGACCGACCAGGTCCGCGCGGTAGAGGGTGGTGCCGGTGGTGGGCCGCACGTGTCCCAACAGGATCAGCGGCGCCTCTGGATCGCCGCGTCGGCGTCCGAAGAGGAGCAGGTCGGCAAAGGAGAGGTCGGACAGCAGCCCCCAGATGCTGACCAGGTCCTGGAGGTGGCCTATGTCGGCATCGTCGAGTTCCGTGTGCGCCCGGGCCAACTCGGCCAACGTTGCCACGGTCCGACCCCGCCGTCAGCGGTCAGCCGAAGCCGACCGGGTTCTCGGAACCTGCCGCGCCGATGTCCACGTAGGCGATCCTGCCTGAGGGCACGCCCACCTGGCGTCCCCTCACGTCGGTGAACCACAACACGGCCTCTCCACCGGCGACGGCGGCATCCACGTCGGCCCGCAGGGCGCCAACGTCGGTGTCGTCGGCCATCTCGACCCTGATCTCCCTGGGGTTGTCCCTCACACCGATTCGCAGGTCCACGTCATGCTCCTCCGGGGTATCCGGTCCTGGTCCGAGCCGAGGGCTCAGACGATCCTGAGTTCCCTGTGCCGACGCTTCGTCGGCTTCATGTCCACGTCGATGGTCCTGGCCATCTCTACGAACAGCGCTCCCACCTCGGTCGACGGGTCGCCGGCGACCGGACGACCACGGTCGGCACCGTCGCACAGTGCAGGCACCAACGGCACCTGCCCTACGAGGGGCACCTTCAACAGGTCGGCGAGGGCCTGACCGCCACCCGCACCGAACAACTCGTACCGAGTGCCGTCGTCGCCGGTGAACCACGACATGTTCTCGATGACGCCGTGGACCTTCAGGTTGACCTTCTCGGCCATGAACGCCGCCCGCTGGGCCACCGACTGGGCCACCACCTGCGGCGTCGTGACGACGTACATCTCGGCGGTGGGCAGGAAACCCGCCAGCGAGATGGAGATGTCACCGGTACCGGGGGGCAGGTCGACCAGCAGGTAGTCGGGCTCGTCCCAGTAGACGTCCGTCAGGAACTGCTCGAGCGCCTTATGGAGCATCGGGCCCCGCCAGATGACCGGCTGGTCCTCGTCGGCGAAGAAACCCATCGAGATGCAGCGCACACCGTGGGCCTCCGGTGGGATGAGCATGCCGTCGATCACCGTCGGAGAATGCGACACGCCCAGCATCCGCGGAATGGAGAAGCCCCAGACGTCGGCGTCGACCACGGCCACGTCCCTGCCCAGTCCGGCCAGTGCCACGGCCAGGTTGGTGGTGACCGAAGACTTGCCGACCCCACCCTTGCCCGACGCGATGAGCAGCACCCGGGTGGACGAGTTGGCCTCGGCGAACGGCACGGCCCGGCCCTCGGAGTGCCCGTAGGTGGAGTTGGTTCCGGCGGTGGCCGACGGGTCTCCGTGGAGGCCCTCCCGGAGTTCCTCCCGCTCCTGGTCCGTCATGACGGTGAAGTCGACGCCGATGGCCTCCACGCCGTCCAACTGCGAGACGGCGTCGCTCACGGACTGCTGGATCTCGGCCTTCAGCGGGCACCCGGGCACGGTCAGGGCTATCTGCACCTCGACACGTGATTCGTCGATTCGAACCTCCCGGACCATGCCGAGGTCCACGATGCTGCGGCGGAGTTCCGGGTCCTGTACAGGCCGGAGGGCCTCGATAACCTGGATTTCGGTGACCGCCACGGGTTCTCCTCGGCTGCGGTGGGATCGGCCCCACCATCGGATCTCGTCGGCATCCACCAGCGACCGGGTGACCGGCAGAAACAAGCGGTGGACCCGGCCGGATGGCCGAGGTGCCGTATTCGTTAGAATATCCACGTGGATGGAGCCCCCCTCACGGCCACCGAGTTCGCCTCGGCGGTCACCGCCATCACCGGAGCCTTCGGCGACCGGACACGCCGGAACATCTACCTGCGCGCCCGGGAGTCCGAGGACGGGGTGACGGCCGGCGACACCGCAGAGGCGTTCGACCTCCACCCCAACGTTGCCCGCCACCACCTCGACAAGTTGGCGGCCGGCGGCTACCTGGAGATCGTCGTGGAACGCCAGGAGGGCGCCTCGGCCGGGCGGCCGTCGAAGCACTACCGGGTCTCCGACCCCGGTACCCCGCTCGAGCTGCCGCTCCGCCAGGATGCCGTGCTGGTCAGCCTGCTGGGTAGGGCCCTCGCCCTCCTGCCTGCCGACCAGGCCGAGGCGATGGCCGAGGAGGTCGGCATCGAGGTGGGACGGAACATGGCCGAGGCCATCGGCGAACAGGGGGTCCACCGGTCGTTCCGCTCGGCACTCCAGGTGGTGGCCGAGGCCCTCACGGCCCACGGCTTCGCGGCACGGGCCGAACACACCGGCGACGACCGCCTGCGCATCGTCTCCGAACACTGCCCCTTCGGTGGCGTTCCGATCGAACACCCGGTGATCTGCGCCGTGGACCGCGGCCTGGTCACGGGGATGCTGGCCGCCCTGTACGGAGAGGCGAAGGCCGAGATGCGGTCCTCGCTGCCCATGGGCGACGCCGTGTGCATCACCGACGTGACGGCCTGAACCCGCCGCTGCGCCCGACCTTTCGTGACCCGCCACTACCTCGACCACGCCTCCACCTCGCCGGTGCTCGAGGCCATGGGGGTCGACGCACAGCGTTCGCTGCGCCTCTCCGTCGGCTGGAACACCACCGATGCCGACCACGACGCCGCATTGGACGCCGTCCCGGGGATCCTCGGCGACCTGCGGTGACGATCCTCCTGGTCCGCCACGGGTCGGCAGGCGACCCCTACCGCTGGTCGGGTGACGACGTCGACCGACCGCTGGATGCAGGTGGCGTCGTCCAGGCCAGCCGGCTGAATGCCGCCGTGGCCGAACTCCACCGGCCGGTCACCCAGGTCATGAGCAGCCGGGCCGTCCGGTGCCTCCAGACCGTGGGGCCTCTCTGCGACCAGCACGGCGTGGAGCCGGAGGCGGTGGACACCCTGTTCGAGGGAGCCGCGGACATGACCACCCTGCTGGTCCGTGACCTGGCCGTCACGGATGGCAACGGGTCTGTCACGGTCCTGTGCAGCCATTCCGACGTGATCCTCGACGTCATCAGGGACCTGGTGGCAGACGGCGCCGGCCTCAGCGGAGGCCGCGGCTGCGGCTACGCCTCGATCTGGGAGCTGACGGCCACCAACGGTCGGGTCGAGCACGCCCACTACCGGGCGACCCCCTGACCCCGGTCGCTGCGCCGGTGGGTCAGGAACCGCTTCCCGTCCCGGCGACCAGCAGGCCCGTCCCGACCAGCAGGTCGACCAGCTCGGCGGGAGGCCCGTCCAGCCCTGTGAACGTCGCCACGTCGATAGCGGCATCCTCCGGCCGGTCGACCAGCGTGGCCAGGACCGCCGCCCGGTAGGCCAGGCCGTACGGATCCACCGGGTCCACGGCAAGAGCCTCGTCCAGGCTTGCGAGGCCCCGCTCGACCAGCTCCGGCGACCGGGTGGCCGCCAGCAGCCAGCCCCGCTCGGCCAGCAGGGCGGCGGCATCCGGTCGGGATTCCAAGCCCGAGTCCAACAACTCCACGGCGGCCAGCAACTCCCCGGACGCCGCCAGGCCGGTAGCGATCCGCTGGCGCAGACGACTGGCCGCCAGCAGGTCGCCCACGATCGGCGGGGCCTCCAGTTCGTCCAGCACCACGAGGTCCCCGGCAGCCCCCACGTGGTCGCCGTCGGCATGGCGCTGCGACGCCCGGAAGACACGGACGTCCGGATACGCCGGGTCGACGGCGACCGCCTCATCCAGGTCGGACCGCCCCTGAGCGGCATCGCCGGTCCTCCAACGGACCCAGCCCCGGTAGGCCAGGGCCTCGGCGTTGGACGGCTGGATCTCCAGCACCCGGGTGTAGAGAGCGACGGCCTCGTCGGGGGCCGCCACGCCGGCCTCTACCAGCAGGGTCCGGGAGGAGGACCTGATGTCTCCGCTCAACGTGTCGCCGGCCGACCGGTCGCCGGCGGTGCCGGCCACCAGCACGCCGGCCAGGACGGCCACAGCGACCACCGCGGCCAGCACCAGCGGGCGCCGTGGCGCAGGACCGCCACCGCGACCCTGCCACCGCCGGACCGACGCCACCCCCCCGGCCAGGGCCACGCCGCCGACCATGACCGGAAGCACCCAGACCAGGCCGACGAGGCCGTCACCGCTCGGCATGTAGTCGATGTCCTCGCCGAACCGGTCGACCAGCATCGACCTGATCTCGCCGTCGGTACGACCCCGGTCGACCATGGTCCTGATGGTCGACCGGATGGTCCGGGCGATCGGTACGTCGGACTCACCGAGCGACTGCCCCTGGCAGACCGGACAGGCGAAATCCCCGGCCAGGTCGCGGACGCGGTCGGCGTTGGTGAGCGCCGGCCGCTCCGCCACCTCTGACACCACCAGGCTGCCCACAGCCACGACCAGCACGAGGAGCCAGGTGAGGCGTCGACGAGAGTCGCCGGGCCTCATGGGACGACCGCCACGGCACGGGCCAGCAGGTCCTCCAGGTCGTCCAGGGTCACGCCGCCGATCACCTTCGCCGCCACGTGCCCCGACGGGGTGACCAGGTACGACTCGGGAACGGCCACCACTCCCCAGTCCACGGCGATCCGTCCCGTGTCGGCGGTGAGGACCGGCCAGCCACCCCCGTGTTCGACGAAGAAGGCGGCCACGGTCGACGGCCGGTCGTCGAAGGCGACGGTCACGATCCGCACGTCGTCGGCACCGGAGTGGGTGGCGGCGAACGCCACCAGCTCGGGGTGCTCCCTGACACAGGGCACACAGGTGGTGGAGAAGAAGTTGACAAGCACCCAGCGACCCCGCTGGTCGTCCAGGTCCCAGGTCGAGCCCTCTATCGTCGTTCCCACGACCGCAGGGGCCACGGCTCCGACCAGGTGGGTGGTCATACGGTCCCGGTTGGTGTCGCGGGTGGCGAACACGGCGATCAGGAGGGCCAGCACGAGGCCCACGGCCAGCGCCGCGGACCGGACCGGGCTCACGCCGACACCCCGTCCGACGACCGCCTCTCCGCCTCTGCGCCGTCGCCGTCACGCCGTCGCGCAGCGCCGGCTCCGGGCACGGCGGCCAGGGCCGTCCCGACGGCCATCACCGCGCCACCCACCCACAACCAGAGCACGAGGGGCTGCACGGTGACCCGCAGGACGGTCGTCGTCGACCCGTCGTCGGGCACGGCCAGTACGGCCAGCTGCAGGTCGTCCCTCAGGGTGGACCGGGTGGCCGGCGTCCCGATGGTCTGGCCGGCGAAGGGGAACATGCTGATGGCGGGAAGGTATGGGTGCCCGTCGACGCGCACCGAGACGCGGATCTCGGTCTTCTCCGGAAGGTCGACGGTGGTCAGGCCGTCGAAGACCAGCTCGTGTCCGGCGAAGGAGGCCCGGTCGCCGGGCCGGTCGAACCGGAACTCGGCCTGCCTGACGAAGGCCGAGGAGCAGGCGAGCGCCACGGCCACCACGGCCACACCGACGTGGACGACCATGCCGCCGCTGGAGCGTCCGACGAGGCCCCGTAGGCCCCGGGCCCGCACGGCCATCCAGAGTTGGCGGGCCGCGCCGCCGATCGAGAACCCCGCAAGGCCCACGGCCAGGGTCGGCGCCCACCCCCGGCTCCCCACAACCACTGCCAGCAGCATCGACGCAGCACCGAAGACGGCCGGCCAGCGCAGGCGGGTGGCCAGCAGCACAGCGGTGGCCCGCCCCCACGGCAGGACCGGTGCCACCGCCATCAGGAAAAGGAGGGCGAACCCGATCGGCATGGTCATGCGCTCGAAGTACGGGTTGCCGACCGAGATCCGGTCCCCATTGGCGGCCTCGACCAGCAGGGGGAACACCGTGCCCAGCAGCACCACGAAGGCGAACGCCCCGAATAGCAGGTTGTTGAACAGGAACGCCCCGGTACGCGAGACCGGCGAGTCGATCGAACCGGCCGTCCGCAACTCGTCTCCCCGCCAGGCGATGAGGCCGACGGTCGTGACCACCACCAGCCCGAAGAATCCCAGCAGGAGAGGGCCGATACCGGACTCCGTGAAGGTGTGGACCGACTCCAGCACCCCCGACCGGGTGATGAAGGTACCGAGGATGGTCAGCGAGAACGTGGCGCAGAGCAGCGACAGGTTCCAGACCCGCAGCATCCCCTGGCGCTCCTGGACCATGACCGAGTGCAGGTAGGCCGTGCCGGTCAACCACGGGAGGAACGAGGCGTTCTCCACCGGGTCCCACGCCCAGTAGCCGCCCCACCCCAGGACCTCGTACGACCACCATGCGCCCAACAGGACCCCCACCGTCAGGCAGCCCCAGGCCATGAGCGTCCAGCGGCGGGCCTCCAGCAGCCAGCCCTCCCCCATGCGACCCGTGGCCAGCGACGCCACCGCCAGGGCGAACGGCACGGTGAAGCCCACATAGCCCAGGTAGAGCACCGGCGGGTGGAACGCCATGAGGACGTGGTTCTGGAGCAGTGGGTTGGGGCCCGGGCCGTCGTAGCCGGCCCACGGCTCGAAGCGGGCGAACGGGTGGGCCGGACCGGCCAGCAGGAGGAAGAAGAAGGCGCACACCACGAACAGCACCAGCAGTGCCCAGCCCACGACGGGATCGTGCAGCCGGTGCCGGAACCGTCGTACCACCAGCACCACGTAGCCCACCAGGATCAGGACCCACAGCAGGATCGACCCCTCGAGCGCCGACCAGAGGGTGGCCACGTTGAACAGGGCCGGGGTGCGGTGGCTGCCGTGTTCGGCCACGAACGCAACGGTGAAGTCGCGGGTGATGAGCGCTCGCTCCATGACCGCCACCTGACCTACCGCGGCGATGGCCACCAGGGCCACCCAGGCACGGGACCGCACCACGAAGACGGGATTACGGGTCGCGAGGCCCCAGGCCACGCTGAGCAGGCCGGCCACCGAGGCGGACAGCCCGAGGGCGACGAATGCCGTGCCGAGGGTGGCGTTCAACCGGTCTCCCCACAGGGCTCCAACTCGGCGCCATCCGACCGGTAGTCGTTGTCGTGCTTCACCACCATGTGGTCCGTCCGGAGAAACCAGCCGTCATCGGCCGCTCCGGAGAGACCGTCGACGCCGGGTGGCCGCCCGGCGGTCCAGGCGCCCTGGAGCACCACCGGCACCCCGGGCTGGAACAGCTCGGCCGGATCGCCCATGTGGACGACGTCAGCCAGCACGTCGCCTGCGCAGAGGGTGAACACGACGGCCGATCCGCCATCCAGCTCTGCGACCACAAGCCCGGGCTCCGGGGTTCCGACCACGCGGAACCGGCCGTCACCCAGCTCGGACCGCAGCTCGACAGCCTCGGCCACGTCGTAGAAGAACAGCGAGGCGTCGCCCAGCGTGCGAAGCAGGACGTACACCAGGGCACCCACCACCACCAGCACGAGGGCGATGGCCCCGGGGCGACGGGTCCCGGCCCCCGGCCTCGACGGCCGGGGCGTCAGGTCCAGGGGCGACGGCTCCGGTCCGGCGTCGTCAGCCACCGTCGGTCCCCGGGGACTCCAACCACCGACGGTGGCCCTCGGGAACCAGGGCGCTCAGCCGGCGACCGCGCCTGACCACGCGGAGGGCATAGCCGCCCAGCACGGCCAGGGAGATCCCCCAACCGGCGATCAGGTAGCCGAGATGGGTCATGGCGACGCCTCCCCGGCCGGTCCGTCCCGACCACCGACGGCGGCATCCAGCTCGGCGGGAGACGTCTCGCCACGACGTTCGGCTATGGCCGCCTCGATCCCGTGGTCGATCGCCGCCTGCTCCAGCCATCCGACCCGGAACCTCTGCAGGATCAGCCAGCAGACCACCAACCCGAAGGCCAGGAAGCCGAACATGAGGGTGAACAGCGTGAGGTCCTCGATCTTGAGCTCCTCCAGCGTGGACTGCTGGTGCAACGTGCGGTTCTCCCACCATGCCACCGACCTGTTCACTAGCGGGATGTCCAGTACGGCCACGAGGGCCACCACGGCCGCCCGCCGCGCCTGGCGCCGGGGATCGGCGGTCGTGCGGCGCAGGGCCAGGTAGCCGGCGAACAGCAGGAACAGAACCAGCGTGGTCATGAGGCGCACGTCGCCCCACTCCCACCAGGTGTTCCACACCGGGCGACCCCAGATCGAACCGGTGACCAGCACGAGGCCGCAGAGCACGGTGCCCACCTCGGCCGCCGAATGGGCCATGACGTCCCACCAGCGCGTGCGCTTCACCAGGACGCCGACGCTGGCCACCGCACACAGGAGGTATGACACGTACATGAGAACGGCCATCGGCACGTGCAGGTACAGCATGCGAACGGCATCGAGCTGGCCGAACTCCTCACCGGTGGTCGGGTGGATCCGGACGTCCGGCCCGGTCAGGACGAAGGCCAGGACGCCGAGTGCCGCAAGTCCCACCAGGGCGGCGCATCCCAGCAGGCGCGAGCCGCGGGACCCTGTGGTGTCTCGTCGCTCGTCTCGTCCGGCCATCGGGGCTCCCGGTCAGTCCTCGATCAGCACGCCGTGGGCCAGGGCGCCGACCACGGTGACGACCAGGGCGGCCACGGCCAGCAGCCCGGTCCAGGCCCAACCGTCGACCGCCGCGGCCCCTAGGGCATCGTCGAACGCCCGGGTGGCCCCGATCAGCACCGGCGCCAGAACCGGGAGCAGCAGGATCGGCAGGAGGGTCTCCCGCACCCCTAGCCCCGAGGCCAGCGCGCCGTAGAGGGTACCGGCAGCCGCCACGGCGACCCCGGCCAGCAGACCGGCCACCACCAACAGGACCGGGTCGACCACCTCGACCCCGTAGAGCACCAGCAGGCCGCCGACCAGCACCGCCTCCAGCAGCACCAGCTGCACGAACACCGCTGCGGCCTTGCCCAGGAACAGCGACGACGGTGGGAGTCCGGACATGCGCAACGCATCCAGGGTTCCGTCCGACTGGTCCACCGACGCCGACCGGTGCACGGCCAGCAGGGCGCTGAGCAGGACCGCCACCCAGAACAGGCCCGGTGCGAACGTCCGGAGGGTGCGATGGTCGGCGTCCAGGGCGAAGCCGAACAACACCAGCACCAGCAGGGCGAACGGCACCACCTGGTCGACCACCACCCGGGACCGGACCTCTATCCGCAGGTCGCGTGCCGCCACCAGCCACGCGTCGCCCAGGAACCTACGCAGCTCAGCCACGGGAACCACCCCCGTCGCCACGACCGGTGTCGTCGACCACCACTCCCCCGGCGATGGTCACCACCCGCGGACCCAGCACGGCCACCCGGTCCAGTTCGTGGGAGGAGACCAGCACCGTGGCCCCGGAGGCCACGGCATCGCCGATGAGGACGTCGACGACGTCGCGTCCCGCCTGGTCCAGACCGGCGTGGGGTTCGTCCATGAGCCACAACTCCGGTCGACGGACGACCAGGGCTGCCAGCGACGCCCGCCGCCGCTGCCCGGCCGACAGGGTGTGGACGGGTTGCCCGAAGAGCCGCTCGGCCACGCCCAGTCGGACCATCGCCACCCCGACCCTGTCGGTGGCCTCTTCGGCCGACAACCCCGCGGCACGGGCCCAGAAGTGCACGTTCTGCACGACCGTCAGGTCGTCGTAGAGGCCCATGGCATGACCCAGCAGGGCCACGCGCCTGCGAACCGAACGGCGTTCGTGGACGAGGTCATGGCCGAGCACCTCGACGGATCCGGCCTCGGGCCGCACCAGGCCGGCGCAAAGGCGGAGCAGGGTGGTCTTGCCGGCCCCGTTCGGCCCCCGGACGAGGACGATCTCACCGGGTTCCACCGTGAGGTCGACCCCGGCGAGCGCTGGGAAGTTCCCCAACAGCGCCACCGCCCCGCGTAAGTCGACCACTGGCACCCCGTCACGGTACCGGTCGGCCATACCCTGACCCCATGCCCGATCCCCGGAGCACCTGTCGCCGGCTGCTGACGGCGGTCACTATGGCGATCCTCCTGGCCGCTTGCACGGACGATCCGTCCGACCCGCAGTCGCCGACGTCCGATCCGGCGGAGGCGACCACCTCGATCGTGGAGGTCCGACCGACGCTGGCCGACGAGGGCATCCCGAACTGGGTGGGCGACGTGGTGAACCTCCACGACCTGGAGGACGGTGCCTGCTTCAACCGCTACTCGTGGGTGCAGGACGATCGGCACGTCGAGCTCGACACACGGGTCCCCTGCGGTGGACCCCACCAGCACGAGGTCTACCTCCGGACCGAGCACCCGGCCCGGGCCGGGGCACCATGGCCGGGAGACCGGGAGATGGAGGCGTTCGCCAGGGCGCAGTGCTACGGGGCATTCGCCGACTTCGTGGGCGAGATCTACGAGCTGTCAGAGCTGGAGCTCGGCTACCTCACCCCGTCCAGAACCGACTTCGAGCACGAGGATGCCCGGTTCCGCGGAATCCACTGCTACCTCCTCCGCGACGACGGCGAGGAGATGGTCGGTTCGGCACGGGACAGCCGCCGCTAGCCCGACCCCCGGGAACCCCTCCGGCCGACCCGGCATCGCGTGGGCCCACCCCCGGGGAGCCCCTCAGGCGCCCCCCGCATCGCGTCGGCCGGCCAGCAGCAGGGCCAGGCCGGCCCATGACTGGGGCACGGCACCCAGGCCACCACCGGTATCGGCGTTCCAGTACTCGGCCAGCCCCGAGGCCCACGCGCCGGCCACCGTCGTCCGGGCCAGGGTGCGAGCCGACACGGGAGAGTGCCGATCCGTGGCCAGGACCATGAGGTAGGCCAACTGTGGCCACACCGGCCCACGCCAGTAGGCATCGGGATCGAACGACGGTTCGCCACGGTGCACTCCGGTCGGCCCTGCCGGACCACCGTGGGCTGTCGGATCCAGGAGCTGGTCGATGACGGTTGCCGCCCGCCGCGGGTCGTCCTCGACCAGGAGGGGGAGCAGGCCGTCCAGCGTCCGGGCCCGTCCCGACCCGTCGGCCGTGGGCCCGGCATCCACCCAGGTTCCGGCCTCGTCGGACCACCGGTCCCCCAGCGCCCCCGCCAGCTCGTCGGACGCGGCGGCCAGGCCATCGTCGCCGACCACGGCGGCCAGCTCACGGGCGTTGAAGGCCACCAGGGCGTTGAACCCGACCGGGGCCACCGGAAAGGCGGGGTTCTGGATGGGCGAACCGTCGGATCCGGCCTGGATGGTCGACACCAGCCGGTCCTTGGCCACCCCCCACCGGTCCCGGTCGAAGCCGTCGGGGCAGCGGTCGTCCCACCGTGGAGAGTCGTCGATTCCAGTCTCCCACGGGTGGCACACCAGGAGCAGGCCCGACCGGTGGCGGGCCCGCTGGTCAATCAGGAAGCCGACGCCGGCGACCGCCGCGTCCACCACCTCGTCAGGAGGTGGCGACCCGGCACGTACCAGCTCGGCGACAGCGTGCCCGTACATGGGCGGCTGGGTGATCGACGAACCGTCCCGACGGCCCCAGAGGTCCTCATGGGCGCCGGGCGCCTGCACGTAGTTCATGTGGGGGACGAACCCGGACGGGGCCTGTGGACGGAACACCTCGGCCAACTCTCTCTGGGCGCGCCCGCCCTCGCCCAGTGCCTGCCAGATGAGCACGTGGAAGCAGGAGTCCCACAGCCACTGCCACGGGTAGATCCCCGGGTTGGGGGCTGCGTACCCTTCCGACACCCAGTGGTCCTCCAGCAGCCGTCCCACGGCGGCCCGGAGGTCAACGAACGATGGGTCCGGGAGACCATTGCCACCCACCAGGAAGCCTCGCTGCACGATCGTCTCCTTCCGGCTCGGGCCCACCGACGGTGTCTCGGTAGTAGCACGGAACTGGTCCGATGCGCTCACCCGGATGGGTTTCGACCTGACCTGGGTGGCCGGTGACGTCGAGCCGGGCTGGACCGACGAGCGTCCTCTGACGCTGGTGGGCGGGCTCGGGATCGACGCCGGGTTCCCGCCGGACCCCGACGAGTTGGCCGCAGCCCTGGAGGACGCCGACCTGGTGGTGGTCGAGAACCTGTGCACCATCCCCCTGAACCTCCCGGCCTCGGTGGCCGTCGCCGAGGCGCTCCGCGGTCGACCGGCCGTGCTCCACCACCACGACCCCCCGTGGCAGCGGGCCCGCTTCGCCCATGTCACCGAACTTCCCCCGGAGGACCCCACCTGGCTCCACGTCACCATCAACGACCTGACACGCCACCAGATGGCGGAACGAGGCATCACCGCCACCACCATCCGCAACGGGTTCGAACCCGACCCGCCGCCGGGCGACCGCCAGCGCACCCGTGCTCGGCTCGGCCTGTCACCCGACGACCGCCTTGTGGTCCACCCGGTGAGGGCCATCGGCCGCAAGGCGGTGGGTCGGGCCGTGGGCATCGCCGAGGCGCTGGACGCCACCTACTGGCTGCTCGGTCCGGCCGAGGACGGCTACGGCCCGGAACTGGCCCGCGAGCTTGCAGCCGCCCGGTGCCCGGTAATCCACGCCTCCCAGGCCGACCGGTCCGACCTGTACGCGGCCGCCGACGTCGTGGTGTTCCCCTCGACCTGGGAGGGCTTCGGGAACCCCCCGGTGGAGGCCTCTCTGGCCCGACGGCCGGTGGTGGTGGGTGGCTATCCGGTGGCCGATGAGCTCCGCGCCCTGGGGTTCAGCTGGTTCGACGCCGACGACCTCGACCCGCTGATGGCGTGGCTGGGGTCGCCTGCGACCCGGCGCCACGCCCTGCTCGAGGCCAACAGGGCGGTGGCCGTCCGGGAACTCTCGCTGGATCGCATGGCCGATCGTCTGGAATCCCTCCTGGCCGCGGCAGGCTGGCTCCCGTGAACACGGTCGGTGGAACTTCATCGCCGCACGAGGACCCGGTGCTGGCCCGCCGAGCCTCACTTCGACGCCTGGCCCACCTGGGCCAGCGGCTCGGGTACCTGGCCTTCGTTGTCTCCATCGTGGTGTTCGCCATCGGGCTCTCCACGGGATTCTCGGACGGCGTGGCAACCTCGCTGGTGGTGCTGCTGGTCGCCGGATCGTTCGTCCTCGCCCCGGCCATCGTGCTCCACCACGCGGTCCGGGCAGCCGATGACGAGGACCGGGGCACCACCGGAGGCCACTGAGAGGCGGCCACATTATCTTCCGCCCGGTTCCCGCTGGCGGGCCCGGTATGCCTACCGTCACAGCATGACCACCACGGCCACCCGATCCCGCATGCCGGCCGCAGAGCGGCGGCGGCAGATCCTCGACGTCGGGCTGGAGGTGTTCGCCCGCCACGGCTACCACGACACCTCGATGAGCGCCCTGGCGGCAGAGGCCGGTGTGACCAAGCCGGTTCTGTACCAGCACTTCGCATCCAAGCACGACCTGTTCGAGGTCCTGCTGGCCGAGACCGGCGACCGGCTGATGAGGGCCATCGAGGCGTGCGAGGTGGAGGAGACGCCGAGGCGTCGGGTCGAAGCCGGCTTCCGGGCCTTCTTCAGGTTCTTCGAGGAGCAACCTGCCGCCTTCGCCGTCCTCTACGGCTCCAGCCTGGCCGTCGACCCGGAGTTCCGCCGCGATGCCAGACGGGTCCGTGACACCTTCGCCGAGTACCTGACCGGCCTCATCCGCACCGTCGACCACGAGTCGGCCCTGGCCATGGCTGCCGGGATCAACGGGCTGTCGGAGGGCATGATTCGCCACTGGATGCACGGGCAGCGGACCCGCCCCGCCGAGGAGATGGCCGCCCTGGCTGCCCGCCTGGCGTGGGGTGGCCTGGACTCCCTGGCCTGAGGCCACCGGGCCCCGGCTGGGGTCAGTCCAGGGGCTCCGGGGAGATGTCGATGGGTACCTCTGGCAGGTCGCCAGCCACAATGGGTGCCAGGTGCTGGCGCAGCAGTGCCGGCAGGACCGGCTCGGTCGAGGCCAGGAGCTCGTCCAACGTCCACCAGCGTGCGCCCCGGAATGCCGCTGCCTCCAGTGCCTCCAGGTGCCTTGGCCGGTACTCGCCACCGTCGCACCACGCCACGTGGATCTTCTCGTGGCTGTCGAAGAAGTAGCCACCAAAGGTGAACTGCACGTGCTGGGTCCATATGACCGGCCCCATCTCCACGTCCTCGATGCCGGTCTCCTCGACGAGCTCCCGGGTGGCTGCCACCGCCGAGTCCTCTCCCAGGTCGATTCCCCCGCCGGGGATCTCCCACCAGGCGGGCTTGTAGGGGTCGAGGGGGTCCTCGGCGTTCACCAGGAAGATCCGCCCCTCGCCGTCGAGAAGCACCACCCTGGCCGCCGGTCGCCTCAGGAACACTGGCGGTAGACCTGGTGCCGCTTCGACGGGTCCGTCATGGTCGGGCGGACCGTCATCGGCAGTCGGCGCAGCGGCCGAGCATGTCGAAGCGGTGGGCCTCCACACGGAACCCGCCGTCGGCCGCCACCTCCACCAGGGCGGCCACCTGCTGTTCGAACTCGTCCGGCACGTGGAAGTCCTCCACCCGCCCGCAGACGTCACAGACCAGGTGGTGGTGGTGCCCGGTCAGCGACTCGTGGAGCTCGAACCGGGCGTGGTCGTCGCCTGCGTCCACCCTCCGCGCCACCCCGACGTCCACCAGCTCACCGAGGTTGCGGTAGGCGGAGCTCTGGGCCAGGCGCCGTCTGGCGTCGACGGCCAGGATCTCGGGCAGGGTCAACGGTCGACCGGCACCGGCCAGTACCTCGACCACGGCGTGCCGCGATCGGCTGTAGCGCATCCCGGCGGCCCGGAGGCGACGGCCCACCGTGACGTGCAGGTCATCGATGGCTCCGTCGTCGACGTGTGGGTGGTCCTCGGACATGGAGGCCAAGCCTAGGCCTGGCAGCCGGTATCGGGAATCCCTGAGAACGAGTACCGGCCCACCTCAGGGGCGTCGACGCATCAGCGCGTTGCGGCGAGTCCGGCACACCAGCTCGTCACGCTGGTTGTGCGCCCGGTGATCGAAGGTCACTATGCCCGCGTCGGGACGTGAACCGGACGCCCGGACGGACACCACCTCGGTCTCGAACCTCAGCGTGTCGCCGAGCAGCACCGGTGCGGGGAACGCCGACTCCTCGAAACCCAGGTTGGCCACCGTGGTGCCCAGCGTGGTGTCGCCCACGCTCACCCCGACCACCAGGCCCAGCGTGAACAGGCTGTTGACGAGGCGCTCCCCGAACTCCGTCGCCGCGGCGAACGTGGCGTCCAGGTGCAGCGGCTGCGGATTGTGGGTCAGGGCGCAGAACAGGGTGTTGTCGGCCTCAGTGACCGTCCGGGTCAGAGCGTGGCGGACCACCAGCCCCACGGGGAGTTCCTCGAACCAGCGACCCATCGCACCGTCGACCAGTTCCGGGGTGGTGGCGGCATCCATGTTCGCAGTCTGGCCGACCGGACGTGAACCCGCGTCGAGGGCCCTAATCTCACGAGCCATGACCACCCCCATCTGGACGCCCGACGTGCATCGCCGATCCACGAGCCAGGTCGAGGAGTTCCGGGTGGCGGTCGGCGTCGAGGGTGGCTACCGGGACCTCCACCGCTGGTCGGTGGACCATCCGGGCGACTTCTGGCGCGCGGCATGGGACCACCTGGGCGTGGTGGGCGACCCGGGCGACCAACCGATCCAGTCGATCGGCGACCACCCCACCGGCACCCGCTTCTTCCCGGACGGCTACCTGAACTTCGCCGAAAACCTCCTGGCCCACGCCGACGACTCGCCAGCACTGGTGTTCCGGGGCGAGGACGGCTCTCGCCGGGAACTCTCCCGGCAGGACCTCCACGACCTGGTCTCGCGACTCCAACAGGCACTCCTGGACCTCGGGGTGGAGCCAGGCGATCGGGTGGCGGCGTGGCTTCCGAACGTCGCGGAGACGTACGCCGTCATGCTGGCCTCGGCTTCGATCGGCGCCGTGTTCTCCTCCACCTCGCCCGACTTCGGAACCGATGGCGTGCTGGACCGGTTCGGCCAGATCGAACCGGTCGTGCTGTTCGCCACCGACGGCTACCACTACGGGGGTCGCCACCACGACGTCACCCCCCGGCTGGCCGACGTGGCCGCCGGACTGCCCACCCTCCGCCGGGTAGTGGTAGTTGGTGGCGACCCGGAAGAGACCACCTACGGGCCGCTGCCGGGTGGCGCTGTCACCCTCGACGCGTTCCTGGACCCGTACGACGCCGGGCCGGTCCGGTTCCTGAACCTGGCGTTCGACCACCCGCTCTACGTCCTGTACTCGTCCGGAACGACCGGAAAGCCCAAGTGCATCGTGCACAGGGCCGGCGGAATCCTCCTCAAGCACCTGGTGGAGCACCGGCTCCAGTGCGACGTCCGGTCCGGCGACCGGGTCTTCTACTTCACGACGGCTGGCTGGATGATGTGGAACTGGCTGGCCTCGGGCCTGGCCGCCGGAGCCACGCTGGTCCTCTACGACGGCTCGCCCTTCCACCCGGATGGCACCCGGCTGTTCGACCTCGTGGACGACTGTGACGTGACGTTGTTCGGCGTGTCGGCCAAGTTCATCGACTCGGTGGCCAAGGCCGGACTACGTCCGGCGGGGACCCACGACCTCGGCTCGTTGCGGACCATCTGCTCCACCGGTAGCCCGCTCAGCCCCGAGGGCTTCGCCCACGTCCACGCCGACTGGAAGGCGGACGTCCACCTGGCGTCGATCTCCGGCGGTACCGACCTGTGTGGCTGCCTCGTCGGTGGCCAGCCGACGGGACCGGTCCACGCAGGCCAGATCCAGGGCCCGATGCTGGGCATGGACATGGACGTCGTCGACGAGGGCGGTTCGCCCGTCGGACCCGGGACACGGGGCGAGCTGGTCTGCCGATCGGCCTTCCCGTCCATGCCCCTCGGATTCTGGGACGACCCGGACGACCGGAGGTACCACGCGGCCTACTTCGACCGGTTCGCCGGCCTCTGGCACCAGGGCGACTTCGCCGAACGGACCGTCGAGGGGGGCTTCGTCATCCACGGACGATCGGACGCCACGCTCAATCCGGGCGGCGTCCGCATCGGTACCGCCGAGATCTACCGGCGCGTCGAAGGCCTCGCCGAGGTCACCGAGGCGCTGGTCATCGGCCAGCGGTGGGAGGCAGACACCCGGATCGTGCTGTTCGTGGTCACCGCCGCCGGCATCAACCTCGACGACGACCTGCGCGCCCGCATCCGGGCCGACATCCGGACCGGAGCCTCACCCCACCACGTGCCGTCGATCATCCTCGAGGTGCCCGAACTCCCCAGGACCCGTTCGGGCAAGTTGGTGGAGCTGGCCGTCCGAAACGTCGTTGAAGGTCGCCCCGTCACCAACTCCGAGGCGCTGGCCAACCCCGCCGCCCTGGACCACTTCAGGAACCTGCCCGAGCTGGCCGTCTGACCGCCCGGCCGATCAGGACCCTTGCGATGGCACTCCGCCCGCCCGCTCAGAACTCGTACAGTGGCACCCCGGCCACCTGAAGGTGGCCCAGTTCGTTCACCGACCGCATTGTGCGGTGCCCGGCAGAAGACGCTGCGACCCGGCTGATCGACGTGTAGCGGGCCTCGTAGAACATCACGGAGTCGATGCCCAGGACGTGTGACAGGTAGGCGGAGACCACGCCCCCGTGGCAGCCCACGGCCACGGTCCGACCCGGGTTGGCTGCGATGATCCGGTCCATCCCGGTCACCACCTGGTCCCGGAACGCCTCGGGATCGGCCAGGACCTCACCGGCCATGATCTGGTCCCAGCGGGGATCGCCGATGGCCCTGAGCCGCTCCATGGGTATGTACTCGACCTCACCCTCGTCGTACTCGGTGACCAGTGGTTCCACGACCACGTCGAGTCCGAGCCGCCGTGCCAGAGGGACCACCGTCTCGCGGGCCCTGGCTTTGGGGCTGGCGTAGACGGCGTCGATGCGCGCCTCGGCCGTGGGCCCGTCGGTCAACCAGTCGGCCAGCGCCTCGGCCTGGCACCGTCCCAGGGCCGAGAGGTGCGGGTCGGCCTCCTCCCCGGTGACGGTGTTGTCGACGGTGACCGGGAGCGCGTGTCGGATGAGGAGCAGTTCCATGACCGGCCGGACGCTAGCCCTGCCCGGTCCCACGGGTACCGTCGGCACCATGAAGATCGACGGTGGCCTCACCGGCCTGACCACGCCGGCTGACTCCGGTGGCCTGGCCGCGATCGGCGAATCGGCACGACGGCTCGAGGAGGCCGGCTACGCCGGCGCATGGACCGCCGAGACGAGCCACGACCCGTTCCTGCCCCACATGCTCGCCGCCGAGCACACCCGCCGGATCGAGCTAGGCACGTCAATCGCGGTGGCCTTCGCCAGGAACCCGATGCTGCTGGCGAACCTCGGCCACGACCTCCAGCGCTACACCGACGGCCGCTTCATCCTCGGCCTCGGCACCCAGATCAGGCCCCACATAACCAAGCGGTTCTCCATGGAGTGGTCCCGGCCGGCGGCCCGCATGAGGGAGATGATCAGCGCGGTGCGGGCCATCTGGACGACGTGGAACGAGGGAACGAAGCTCGACTTCCGGGGCGACTTCTACCGACACACCCTCATGACCCCCTTCTTCGACCCGGGCCCCAACGAATGCGGCCCGCCCAAGGTGTTCCTGGCCGCCGTCGGACCGCTCATGTGCGAGGTGGCCGGCGAGGTCTGCGACGGGCTGATCTGCCACGCCTTCAGCACCGAGAGGTACCTCCGGGAGGTCACCATCCCCGCCGTGGAGCGGGGCCTGGAGAAGTCCGGACGGACCCTGGCTGACTTCGAGTTCGTCGGACCGGGCTTCGTGGTCACCGGAGAGACCGAGGAGGCCATGGCCAGCGCCGCCACCGGGGTGCGTCAACAGATCGCCTTCTACGGGTCCACCCCGGCCTACCGCCCGGTGCTGGACGTGCACGGCTGGGGCGAACTCCAGGCCGACCTGAACCGCATGTCCAAGCAGGGTGAGTGGCAGGCCATGGGCGATCTCATCGACGACGAGATCCTCTCGACCTTCGCAGTCGTCGGAGAACAGGACGCCATCGCGCGGGGGTTCCGTGACCGCTACGGCGACTGTGTCGACCGGCTCAGCTTCTACGCCTCGGGCTCCGAGGGTGGGCTGGACTTCTGGGAGCCGATCGTCGCCGACCTCTCGTCCTGATCCCGCCTGCCGACCACCGTCAGTCCGCCGGGTCACCCGACCTCGGTACTGAGGCTGGCGACGTATCCGCCGCGGTCCGGCCGACGGTCGCCCGATAGGTTTCACACATGGCCGATCAGGAGGAGTTCGCCTACACGGACCTGCTCCCGCTGGTCCAGGATGCTTACGACACCACCACGTTCCGGAAGCTCTCCGACGAGGGGGTGTCGCCGGTGGGGGGCCCGGGAGGCCGGACCTTCCTGGAGGTCGACTCCGAGGCGATCCGCCTGCTCACGGCCACGGCGATGCGTGACATCGCCCACCTCCTGCGTACGGGCCACCTGGCACAGCTGGCGGCCATCCTGGACGACCCGGAGGCCTCGGCCAACGACCAGTTCGTGGCTTCCGAGCTCCTCCAGAACGCCTGCATCGCAGCGGGCGGCGTCCTTCCGTCCTGCCAGGACACCGGCACGGCCATCGTGTCAGCCAAGAAGGGCGACCTGGTGCTCACCGACGGCAACGACCGGGAGGCCATCTCCCGCGGCGTATACGACACCTACCTGACGTCCAACCTGCGCTACTCCCAGCTGGCACCGCTAGACATGTTCGCCGAACGGAACACCGGGTCGAACCTCCCCGCCCAGATAGAAATCGAGTCGGTACCCGGCGACGCCTACAAGTTCCTGTTCATGGCCAAGGGCGGCGGCTCGGCCAACAAGAGCTTCCTCTTCCACGAGACGAAGGCCCTGCTCAACCCCGAGAGCCTGGCCCGGTTCCTGGACGAGAAGCTGCGGACGCTGGGCACCTCGGCCTGTCCGCCGTACCACCTGGCCGTCGTCATCGGCGGCACCTCGGCCGAGCACACCCTGCGGACCGCCAAGTACGCCTCGGCCCACTACCTCGACAACCTCCCGACCACCGGAAGCCCGACGGGCCACGGCTTCCGGGACCTCGGATGGGAGGAGGAGATCCTGGAGATGACGCGCGGGTTCGGAATCGGGGCGCAGTTCGGCGGCAAGTACTTCTGCCACGACGTCCGGGTGATCCGACTCCCCCGACACGGCGCCTCCAACCCGGTCGGGATAGCAGTCTCGTGCTCCGCCGACCGACAGGCCCTGGGAATGATCACCGGCGATGGCGTCTTCCTGGAGCACCTGGAGGAGGACCCCGCCCGGTTCCTCCCCGAGGTGGTGGATGACGACCTGTCGGCCACCGTGGTCCCCATAGACCTCGACCAGCCCATGGACGCCATCCGCAGCGAGCTGTCGAAGCACCCGGTCAAGACCCGGCTGTCGCTGACCGGGACCCTCGTGGTGGCCCGCGACATCGCGCACGCCAGGATCGCCGAGCTGCTCGATGCCGGACAACCCATGCCGGAGTACCTACGGGACCATCCCGTCTACTATGCCGGTCCTGCCAAGACCCCTGAAGGCCATGCCTCCGGATCGTTCGGACCCACCACGGCGGGCCGGATGGACGCCTACGTGGAACGCTTCCAGGCGGCCGGCGGCAGCCTCGTCATGCTGGCGAAGGGGAACCGGTCCCGGCAGGTCACCGAGGCGTGCGCACGCCACGGCGGCTTCTACCTCGGATCGATCGGCGGGCCGGCGGCCCGACTGGCCCGGGACTCCATCCGCAGCGTCGAGGTCCTCGAGTACCCGGAGCTGGGCATGGAGGCCGTCTGGCGCATCCGGGTCGAGGACTTCCCGGCGTTCATCGTGGTCGACGACAAGGGTGGAGACTTCTTCGACGAGGTCTCCACGAGGGTCGACCTCGACTAGACCGCTGACGCCGCCTCGTACCCGGCCATTGCCATCGTGGGGAACGGGGATCAGACGCAGTTGTTGACCATGTGGCCGACCCCGGCGATGTGGGATTCGATCCGCTGGCCGCGGCGCAGGCACCTGCCCTGGGCGTCCCCCACCCCGGCCGGCGTACCGGTGAACACCAGGTCACCCGGCTCCAGCGTGCATATGCCCGACAGGTAGGCGACCAACTGCTCCACCCCGACCATCATCCGGCTGGTCCGGCTGTCCTGTCGGACCTCGCCGTCCACCGCGCACCTGAGGAACAGGTCGTCGGGCGCCTCGAGGAGGTCGACGGAAACCACGTTCGGGCCGATGGGTCCGAACGTGTCGTAGCTCTTACCGAGGCTGAACTGGGCCGGCTCCGAGGCCGTCTGCAGGGCGCGTTCGGAGATGTCCTGGCCCACGGTCACCCCGGCCAGGGCGTCCCACACGTCGGACTCGTCGAGGTCGCGGCACCGGCGACCCACCACGACCACCAGCTCCACCTCGTAGTCGGTGCGATCCCCCACCACGACGACGTCGTCGGACGGTCCGACCAGGCAGGACGGGAACTTGGTGAAGATGACCGGAGCAGTCGACGGCGCCCGGTGCATCTCATCGATGTGGGCCAGGTAGTTCATGCCGATACCAAACACCTTCTGTGGCCGGGGCACGGCCGGGCCCAGGCCGTCGAGGCCGACCGAACCGTCTGCCTCCCCGGCGGGGATACCCGTCAGATCGGTGAGGGCGTGCAGGGTCCCGGGGTCGGCGAGGGCATCCATCGGGGCGGCCAGGCGACCGTCGGTGAGGCGTCCCAGGTCCCACCAGCGGGCCGTGGCACCGTCAGCTGGCGCCTCCAAGCCGTCGTCCATTAGCACGGCCCGGCCATCGCGGAGGTTTCCAAGTCGAAATGCCATGGTCAAAGAGTCTCGCCGGAACGGGCCCCGATCCCTCGCCCGACGGGAACCGAGCCACTGCCGGTCGGGTGGATGGGCCGGGGCTGACAAGACGGCGGCAACGCGCCATGATGGGCGGATACATACCCGGTCGGTGCTGGGCCGGGGCCGACACATGAAGGAGGAGGCTTGGCCAAGCCACATGCCGTCTGTGAAGTCGAACTTCTCACCCAGGGGCCGGTGGAGTTCGGCGATCGGGAACATGCGACCGGCAAGGTACGGGAGTTGTGCGAGCTGGGGCACGAACCGGTGCTCACCGCCGTGGTCAAGTTGAGGCTCAGGGAAAACGTGGCCGAGCCGATGATCGCCGAGGCGACCATCGACATGAACGGTGTGGCGATCCGGGCCCACGCATCGGGCGACACGATGACCGAGGCCATCGACAGGCTCGACGACCGCCTCGGCAGGCGCCTCCGCCGACACCGCAAGCGCCTCGAGGACCGCCGACACGACCGCGAACCGGAGCCGACGAGGAGTCATCCCGGCTACGCCTCGATCCCACGCGACGAGCGGGAGGTGGTCCGCCACAAGTCGCTAGCCATGCATCCGATGACCGTCGAGGAGGCTGTCGACGAAATGGACCTCCTGGACCACGGCTTCTACCTGTACCTCGACACAGACCACGACATCGACCGCGTGGTGTTCCACAACGGCGACGGCACCATCCACGTAGTGCCGTCCGTGATCGGCGAGGACCTGCCTGGCGACACCCGTCCCCCGATCCACCCGACGCCAACCGTGCTGAACCACCTGCCGCTGGTAGACGCCGAGGTGTTGCTGGACGAGGGCGACGAACCGTTCGTGTTCTTCGCCGAACCGGACTCGGGCAGAGGCCAGGTGCTGTACCGGCGCTTCGACGGGCACTACGGGCTGATCTCCCCGGCCATCTGACCTGAGGTGATGAAGGTCGTCGGCCTCTGCGGGGGCATCGGCGCGGGCAAGTCGACCGTGGCCCAGCTGCTGGCCGAACGGGGCGCCGTGGTAATTGACGTCGACGCCCTCGGGCGCAGTGTCCTGGCCCATGACGAGGTCCGGCATGCCGTGGTGGCCGAGTTCGGGGACGGCGTGCTGGACGCCGACGGTGGGATAGACCGGGCGGCGCTGGCCCGGGAGGTGTTCTCCTGTGAGGGCCGCCTCACCGACCTGGAGGCGATAAGCCACCCGGCGATCGACCGCGAGATCGCCCGACACCTCGAGGCGCTGGCCTCCGACCCGCCGGACCTGGTGGTGCTGGACATGGCGGTGCTCGTCGAGAGCGACCTGGGAAAGCTGTCAGACGGACGTGGCTACACCGAGGTGGTCGTGGTGGAGGCCCACGCCGAGGTGCGCCTGGAGCGGCTGGTGGCCAGGGGTATGGCGGCCGACGACGCCAGGGCCCGCATGGCCGCCCAGGCAACCGATGCAGAACGTCGCGCGGTGGCCGACCACGTGCTGGTCAACGACGGCGACGAGGCCGACCTCGCCGAACGGGTCGATGAGCTGATCCCCCTGCTGGTGGCCTGAGCCGCCCCCTCTGCCAGCGGAGCGCCTACCAACGGAGGGCGCCGAGCACCGACCCGGTGTACTCCGGTCGGCTGATGACCAGGCCCGGTACCACCGGTCGTGCCTTGTTGAACTCGAGGCGGGAGCCGTCCACGCCATAGACGTCCAGGCCGGCAGCCATGGCCACCCCGGCCGGCGCACAGGCGTCCCACTCGTAGAGGCCCGACGGGTGGACGTAGACGTCGGCCGATCCGGCGACCACGGCCATGGCCTTCACGCCGGCCGACCCGCAGGACCGCACCACTCCCCCGATGGCCGCCGCCACCTCCTCGGCCTCACCCCACTGGGAGCGGCTGGTGATCACCACCGGACGGTCCCGCACCGGCGGGCGGGATGCCACCGACATGCCGGTCCCGTAGAGCTGATGACTGGCCGGCAAGCACACCGCGGCGGCAACCGGCGAACCGTCCACCACCAGGGCCACGTGGACGGCCCACTCGACGCTCCCCGGCCGGCCGAAGTCATGGGTGCCGTCCAACGGATCCACGATCCAGACCCGATCGGCGCCCACACGGCCACCGTCGTCGTACCCCTCCTCGGACAGCACGGCGTCATCGGCTCGGAGCTCGGACAGGCGGTCCACCAGGTGTCGGTGGGCGTGGCGGTCACCCTCTCCCTGGAGCCGGTGGGACGCCCACCCGTCGGCCACGGCCCGGTCCCGGATCCCGAGCAGCAGGTCACCGGCCTCCCGGGCTAGGAGTCCGGCGACCTCGTGATCCTCCATGCGGCGTCGACCCTAACCCGACCTCCTCCTATCATCGGCCCAGGACACCGGCCGCCACGGCTCCCGTCGCCACCTGACTACCCTTTCAGCGGGCCGGTCACCGTCCTGCCTCCCCGACGACCGCATCGGAGCACCCCATGGCCCACGGCCGCATCACCGGTTGGGCGACCCACCTCCCCGAGCGGCGGCTCACCAACCATGATCTGGCCGAGTTCGTCGACACCTCCGACGAGTGGATCAGGGAACGCACCGGGATAGCCGCCCGCCACGTTGACGGCAGGGTGACCGAGATGTCAGCCATTGCCGGGCGCGACGCCCTGGCGATGGCGGGTGTAGACCCGGCCGACGTGGGCCTCCTGCTCCTGGCCACCTGCAGTTCCGACCAGCAGTTCCCGGCCAGCGCCTCGGTCGTCCAGCACGAGCTGGGGCTCACGTGCGGAGCGATCGACATGAACGCCGCCTGCTCGGGCTTCGTGTACGGCCTGGTGACCGCCATGCAGTTCGTCGCCGGCGGCGTCGAGCGCATCCTCCTCATCGGCAGCGACGCCCTCAGCGGCATCATCGACTGGACCGACCGCGGGACCTGCGTGCTGTTCGGGGACGGCGCCGGGGCGGTGGTGATCGAACGGTCGGCCGACGCCCCCACCCTGCTCGGTTGGGACCTCATGTCGGACGGCTCGGCCGCCGGGATCCTCTCCTGCGAACACGGCGGCAAGATCTTCATGAACGGCAAGGAGGTGTTCCGCCGGGCCGTGCTGGCCATGGAGAGTGCCGCCCGCAACGCAATGGACCGGGCAGGGGTGACCATGGAGGACATCACCCTCGTGGTGCCCCACCAGGCCAACATCAGGATCATCGACGCCGCCATGAAGCGCCTGGAGATCCCTCGCGAGAAGGCGGCAATGGTCCTCGAGCGGACCGGGAACACGTCGGCGGCCTCCATCCCGCTGGCCCTGGTCGACGCCCTGGACAACGACCGGGTGGCCCCCGGCGACCTTGTGCTGATGGTCGGCTTCGGGGCCGGAATGTCCTCGGCGGCTGCCGTGATCCGCTGGGATCCGCCGGGTTCCTGACGGGCCCCGACCGCCCTGGCGCCGCCCGGGCACAGCCCGGCTCGGCGGTACCCTCCCGGGGTGCTGACCGCCTCGGGCCTGTCGCGAGCCTTCGGGCCCCGAACCCTCTTCAGCGACGCCTCCCTGCAGCTCGGGCCGGGCCGGCGGGTTGCGCTCGTCGGCGGGAACGGCACAGGCAAGACCACCCTGATCGAGACCATCGTCGGCCTCCAGGACGCCGATGCCGGCGAGGTACACCGTCCCAAGAGCCTCCGGATCGGCTACCTACCCCAGGAACTGCCCACCGAGACCGGCAGGTCGGTATTCGAACAGGTCATGCTGGGAGCCGGCCCGGTCACGGATCTGGCCCACCGCATCGAGGCGCTGGGGGCCCAGATCGGCGAGACCTCGGGTGCCGAACAGGAGCGGGCGTTGGCCGAGTTCGGCGAGGCCCAGTCACGCTTCGAACAGATCGGCGGCTACGCCGTGGAATCCGACGCCCACCGGATCCTCTCCGGGCTGGGCTTCGACCCGGCTGACCACGGTCGGCCGATGGACGAGATGTCGGGAGGCTGGCGCATGCGGGTGGCCCTGGCCCGCCTGCTGCTGTCGGCTCCCGACCTGCTCATCATGGACGAACCCACCAACCACCTCGACGTGGACAGCGTGGCATGGCTGGAACAGCACCTGGCCGCCTGGTCGGGCGGCCTGCTGTTCGTAAGCCACGATCGGGACTTCATCGACGCCGTGGCCAACCGCGTTCTGGAGCTGGCGGGAAGCCGCCTGACCGAGTACATCGGGGGCTTCGCCGACTTTGTGGTGGCCCGCGAGGAGAAGTTGGCCCTCCAGGAGGCCATGGCCGCCCAGCAGTCCCGACAGGTAGCCCAGACCGAGCGGTTCATCGAGCGCTTCAGGTACAAGGCCTCCAAGGCCCGTCAGGTCCAGAGCAGGGTCAAGTCCCTGGAAAAGCTGGACAGGATCATGGTCGACCGGCCCGACGCCCCCGCATCCCGGTTCGGGTTCCCGAAGCCACGCCGCTCGTCTCGCCTGGTGGCCGAGTTGGACGGGGTCACCGCCGGGTACGACGACGGCGACGGCAGGGAGCCGGACATCGTGCTCCGGGACGTGACGTTCGACATCGAACGGGGGCGCACGGTCGCCCTGATAGGACCCAACGGCGCAGGCAAGACGACCCTCGTCCGCCTCCTCACCGGTGAGATGGCCCCGCTGGCCGGGCGCGTCACCCGCGGCACCAACGTGGACCTGTCGCACTTCGACCAGCTCCAGGCCGAGATCCTGGATGATCGCCGCACGGTGCTCGAGGAGCTCAAGACCGTGCCCGGCGTCGAAACCGACGGCAGGAACCCCCGTACATACCTGGCATCCTTCGGCTTCCGTGGCGATGCCGTGGACCGACGGGTGGGCGACCTCTCGGGCGGCGAACAGACCCGGCTGGCGCTGGCAAAGGCCCTCGCCGTCCCGGTGAACCTGCTCATCCTGGACGAGCCCACCAACCACCTGGACCTCCCCAGCTGCGACGTCCTAGAGGACGCCCTGGAGGCCTACCCGGGGACCGTGGTGCTGATCACCCACGACCGGCACCTCATCCGGTCGGTGGCCGACGTCCTCGTCGAGGTCAGAGACGGCCAGGTGGTCTGGCACGAGGGCGTACCGGACCGGGTCCTCTATCCGATGAGGCCCGACGCCGCTCCGGCACCCTCCCCGCACAGATCCGCCGACCGGAACGCCGAACGGGCCGCCCCGGCACCGAAGAAGCCGAAGAAGGGCAGGCCCAGGGACCCCACCCAGGGACTCCGCCGGCGCCTCGAACGGGCCGAGCGCGACTGGGAGGCCGCCGAGGCGAGCGTTGTCGATGTCCAGGGGCGCCTGGCCGACCCGGACCTGTACCAGGAACCTGACCGGGCCGCCGCGGTGGTGGCCGAACACGAGGCGGCGAAGGATGCCGCCGCCCGGCTCATGGCCGAATGGGAGCGCCTCAGCACGCAGCTCGGCGGCTGAGGCCCCGGAGCCGGGCCACCGGTACGGTCGACGGCCGTGAGGATCCTGGTCACCAACGATGACGGCATCGACTCGGACGGCCTCCACAAGTTGGCACGGTCCCTCGTCGACCTGGGCGACGTCACGGTGGTCGCACCCGACACCGAGTATTCGGGAGCCGGCGCCTCGCTCGGCGCCATGCACCTCATCCGACCCGAGGTCCATGACGCCCACGTCGAGGGCGTCGACCGTGCGTGGTCGGTGAGCGGACCACCCGGCCTCTGTGTCATCTACGGTCGCCTCGGCCTGTTCGGTGACCCGTTCGACCTCGTCGTCTCGGGCATCAACCCGGGGATGAACGTGGGCCGGTCCGTGTACCACTCGGGGACGGTGGGCGCGGCGCTGACGGCCCGCAACGGGCGCATAACCGGGATCGCCGTCAGCCAGGCCGTGACCGGATGGGGGATCGAGGGCCAGGGGGCCGACGAGGTGCTCATCGACCAGCGGTGGTCGACGGCCGCCACCGTGGCCCGTGCCGTGGTCGCCAGCGTCATAGCCGCCCCGCCGGCCGAGCCGTCGGTCCTGAACGTGAACGTGCCCAACCTGGCGTTGGACGAACTCCGGGGCTGGCGGCACACGGTGACCGGGTCGGCACCGCCCAGGAGCCTGACAACCGCCGGGCTGGTACCCAAGGAGGGCCACGTCGGCACCTACCGGGTGGAGATGGACTGGGGCGAGCCGGGCGATCTACCACCGGAGACCGACGGCGGAGCTGTGATGGCCGGCTACGTCAGTCTGACCTGGCTGAACCGCCTGCACGAGGAACCGCCACCTGCCTACGATCCGGCTGCCGACGGCCTGGCACGCCTTCTGGGCTGACAGCCATTCCTCCCGACGGGCCGGCCCTGCGACACTGGACCCCATCTCCCCCCACCCGAGGACGCCATGGATGCCCACGTCGACGTGCTGGTGATCGGTGCCGGACTGGCCGGCCTGGTGGTCGCCAACCGGCTCGCCGACCGGGGACGGTCTGTCGCGGTGGTCGAGAAGCGGAGCGGACCGGGTGGCCGGGCCCGGACCACCGAACTGGGCGACCATCTGGTGAACCAGGGCCCTCACGCCCTCTTCCTGGAGGGTGAGGCCATTGACGGACTCCGGACCCTCGGGATCGAGCCGACGGGCACTCCACCGCCGACCCGGGGTTCGATGGCCCTCCACGGAGGCCGCCTGCACCTCCTCCCCTCGGGCCCGACCTCCCTCCTGCGCACCGGGCTCCTCAGCGTCCGGGCCAAGGTGGAGGCCGGTCGGCTCCTGGCCGGGCTGCCCCGGACCGATCCGGGGCCACTGGACGGCGTCCGAGTGGGCGACTGGCTGGACGGTGCGACCTCGGATCCGGTGGCCCGGCACCTGGTGGAGGGCGTGGTCCGCCTCAGCACCTACGCCGATCCGGTCAGCCACCGGGGCCTGAGTGCCGGGGCCGCCGTCCGCCAGGTGGTCCGGGGCATCGGGGCCGGCGTGCTCTACCTGAACGGCGGCTGGCAGCAGATGGTCGACGCCCTGGTCGACCGGGCCGTGCGGCGCGGGGTCCGCTTCGGCTACGGCGACCCGGTGGCCACGGTCGATGTCGATGACACCGGCCTCGTCGTCAGGACCGCCTCCACCGATGTCACGGCCCGTGCCGTTGTCGTGTCGGCGGGCGGACCCTCGACCGCCGAACACCTAACCGGCGCCACCGGCCTGTCCGGGGCCGTCGGGCCGCCCGCTCGGGTATCCGTGCTGGACCTCTCCCTCGATCGTCCACCTGGCCATCGCTTCCTGCTCGGGTTGGACGAGCCGGTCTACGGATCGGTCCACGGGCCACCGGCCCGCCTTGGACCCGACGGCACCGCCGTGCTGAGCCTGGCCCGGTACCTGGGCACGGACGAGCAACCGGATCCCGACGAGAGCCGGGCGGCCCTCGAGGCGGTGGCGACCGCCATGGGCGTGGACCCGTCGATGCGACTCGGGGAGCGCTATCTGCACGCCATGACCGCCACCCACGGCCTGCCGCTGGCCGACCGGGGCGGATCTGCCGGCCGCCCAGCCCTCGACGCCACGGGCCTCGAAGGGGTCTTTCTGGCCGGGGACTGGGTCGGCCCCACCGGCCTGCTGGCCGACGCCGCGGTGGCCAGCGCCGAAGAGGCCGCCGATGCCGCTCTGGCGGCGACACGATGAGCGACCCTGACCGGGCTCGGCACCCGGACCGCCGATGATCGCCACCGATCCCATCTGGTACGTGGCCTACGGATCGAACCTGCTTGCGGACCGCTTCGAGTCCTACATCCTCGGCTGTGGCGACGATGCCGCATGGGGCGGCCACAGGGGCAGCGCCGATGCGACGCTGCCAGCGGGCGACCGGCAGGTCGTGGTCCCACACCCGGTGTACTTCGGCGGCCACTCCCGACGCTGGGACGGTGCCTGCTGCTTCTGCCCGGTTGAACCGCTGGGCGACGACCGGCTGCCGGTGGTCGGACGGGCCTGGCTGGTCATGTGGGGCCAGATGGTCGACATCGTGGCCCAGGAGAATGGCCTACCCACCTCGGCCGCCACGCTCCCCGGCCTGGTGCCCGAGCCTGGTGCCGCGGTCCGGGTGCTCGACGGCGTCATCGACCTGCTGCTCGGCATGGATGACATCGACGGCCACCCTGCGTGCACCCTGGCCTCCAGCAACCTGCCACCGGCTGCTCCGCCCAGCCCGTCCTACCGTCAGGTGCTGGCCGCCGGGATGGCGGAGATGGGCCTGGCCCCCGAAGTGGCGGAACGCCATCTGGTCGACCTCGACCGCACACGCTGAGCGGCGGGAAGGTCGGGCGGTCGATCTGAGAGGTTGATCTGAGAGGTCGGTACTGGCCCCTCGGGGTACCGGGGTGGCTGTCTCACCCCTCGTTCATGATTGGTCCATGACCGATCTGGTGACTCTCCTTTCAAGGCAGGGTGGTCCGGTACCTGCGGTCGAGTCGGCTGCGCTGGTGGCCGCCGGGTCGTCTCCGGAGGGGTTCACCCGCTCCCTCGCGGACCTGCTCGCCGGTGCCGTGTGTGACGAGATGACGCCTGATGTCCGGGCGGAGTGGTTGCGCGCCTGCTCGGTGTTCGATGCTGCGGTGACCACTCACCGTGCGCGTGTTGTGTCCACGCCGCCGGGTGTTCGGACTCAGCGAGCCGTCGAACGTTCCACCGACCTGGTGAGGACCACAGGCTTGTCCAGGGGTGACGCCCGGCCAGCGGTCCGAATGGCAGACACCCTGGCTGCGATGCCGGAAGCGGCTGACGCTCTGGCGGCCGGTCACCAACCGGTCGAGAATTCGAAGCCCGGCCCCGGAACAGACAGGGTGACATGCCGGACACCACGCCGCCAGACAGCCACGACCCGCCAGACAGCCATGACCTGCCGGCCAACCGCGGCCCACCAGCCGGGCACACCTAGATGGTGATCAGGCCCCCGTTGGGAGACAGCCACTGGCCGGTGGTGAACGAGCTCTCGTCCGACGCCAGGTAGAGGGCGGTGGCGGCGATCTCCTCGGCTGTCCCCTTCCGCCTCAGGGGCGTCATCATGACCATCGGAGCCAGCATGGCCTCGTCGACGCCCGCTGTCATCGGAGTGTCGATCACCCCCGGAGCGATGGCGTTGATACGGATGCCCATGGCCCCCAGCTCCCGACAGGCCGCCCTGGTGAAGCCCAGGATGGCTCCCTTGGCGGAGGCGTAGTGGATCGGTCCCCAACCGGCCAGTCCCGCGATGCTGGAAAGCGTGATGACCGATCCACCCCTGTCCATGAGCCTGACGGCCTCACGGGTACACAGGAAGGTGCCACCGGCATGGATGGCCAGCATCCGGATGAACGCACCGTGGTCCATGAGGGAGATCTGGGGGCCCTCGCCTGCCAGCATCTCGTCGAAGCCGTCGCCCGGTAGCCGGTCCACGCCGGCGTTGTTGACCTGCACGTCGAGCCGTCCGTAGGCGCCGTATATCTCGGCGAAGACCGCTCCCATCGCCGCCTCGTCCGACACGTCGCCGGCGAAGGCCCGGTGCCCGTCACCATCCAGCAGGTGCACGGTCTCGTCGGCCGCCTCCCAGCGGAGGTCCTGGGCGGCCACCGTGGCTCCCTCCTCGGCGAACCGGATGGCCATGGCCCTACCAAGGCCGGAACCCGCACCGGTGATGCAGGCGATCCTTCCGTCAAGTCGTCCCGTCATGGATGCTCCCTGCTGAGGTTGCTGCCCGATGCTGGCATGAACGCTCCGTGGTGGACGATGTCCGACTCATCCGGGGTGGCATGCGCAGGCTCCGCCACACCCGCCCGTCGACACCGGGCCGGCAGCCCGGTCCGATCCGGAGGCGCCTACGGCGGCGAAAACCGAAAGCATGCGGCGCGCCCCGTCGTGGCCGTTCGGGCAGGTTGCTGGATCCGATGACTCGGCCATCGGGCGACGCATATCGAAGACCGAGCCGCATTCGCCGCATCGGTAGTCGTAGGTGGGCACGGCGGCGAGTGTAGGACCACCTCCCCCGGCGGGCACACTGTGGCCGTGAACGTGGTCGTCATCCACCAGAGCCGCACCGGCAACACCCGACGGGCGGCCGAGTTGATAGGTGGAGCCGTCGCCGCGACCGGAGCGACGGTCGCCGTCCGTCCGGTCACCAACCTCGACTACAAGGAATTGGCCCGGGCCGACCTGGTGTTCGTAGGCACATGGGTCGACGGGCTGATCCTGTTCGGCCACCGGCCGGGCGACGCCGGCAAGGTGATGCAGATCCCCAGGCTCTGGGACAAGAAGGTGGTCGCCTTCATGACGCACGCCGTGAACCCCGGCAACGCTGCCGACAAGTTGGCCGCCCTGCTCACCGGGCACGGTGCCGAGGTCGTGGCCGCCCGGTCGTTGAACCGTCGTCGCCTCGACGACGAGGCTCCGGCATTCGCCGCCGAGGCGCTGGCCGCTGTCGGCGCCGGTAGCTGACCCGCAGGCCCGCAGGCACGTAGACAGGACCGGCACGCAGACCCCGGACAAGCCGGCCCGCAGACCCTCAGACCCGGCGTCGCGGTGGACGGGCCGCCCTGATCCTGTCCACGGTGAAGACGGCCAGACCCGTCCACACCAGGACGAAGCCGACCAGTCGACCGGCGCCTAACGGCTCACCGAACGCCAGCACGCCCAGCAGGAAGTTGATCGAGGGCGACAGGTACTGCAGGCCTCCGATCACCGACAACGGGACCCGCCGCACACCCCCGGCGAAGAACAGCAGGGGGATCGCGGTGAACGCCCCGCTGGCCACCAGCACCAGTGCCTCGGTGGGCGTGGCGGTCAGCAGCACCTCGTGGCCGCCAGCCGACCGGATCGCCAAGAACCCGACGGCCACCGGCAGCATGACCGTCAGCTCGATCGCCAGCATGTCCAACGGCGGTTGGTCCACCTTCTTCTTGATGAGTCCGTAGCTCCCGAAGGTGGCGGCTAGGAACAACGAGACCCAGGGTAGGCGCCCCATGTCGACGGTCAGCCAGACCACGCTGGCAAGGCCGAACGCCACGGCGACCCACTGGCCCCGGCGCAGGCGTTCACCGACCACGACCACGCCCAGCACGATGCTGACCAGCGGCGTGATGAAGTAGCCGAGGCTTCCCTCCAGGACCCTCTCGTTGTTGACGGCCCACACCCATACCAGCCAGTTGGAGCCGATCAGGATTCCGGCCATCGCCTCCAGGCCCAGAACTCTCAAAGACCGTGTCGCCTCACGCACGTCCCGCAACGATCGGCGGACCAGGTGCACCACGAACAGCGCCACGAACGTCCAGAGCGCCCGGTGGGCCAGCACGTCCATCGCCGGAACGGCGGCCACGCCACGCCAGAAGGCCGGCGACACGCCCCACATCACCTGGGAGGCCAGGATGAACAGAAGGCCCCGACGCATCGGCGGAGTCTCGCCGCTCGAGGGGTCATCCTCCACTACGTTTCGGCCGGTGCGGATAGGGCTGCTGAGGTGTGACGAGATCTTCGAGGACCTGCAGCCGCGTTACGAGGGCTACCAGAAGCTCTTCACCGACCTGTTCTCGGCGGTCGAACCCGGCGTGGAGTTCGTCGACTACCCGGTCATGGATGGCGCCTTCCCGTCGGCACCCGACGAACAGGACGGCTGGCTCATCACTGGATCGGTCCGCGGGGCCTACGAGGACGAGCCGTGGATCCACGACCTGCTGGACCTGGTACGGGACCTCGACGCCGCCAGAGCCCCGACGGTGGGCGTGTGCTTCGGCCACCAGGTCATAGCCCAGGCGCTGGGCGGCCGGGTCGAGCGCGTCGAAACGTGGGGCATCGGCAACCGGGCGATCCACGTGGACCAACGGGAGGGCTGGATGACTCCGGGGCAGGACACGGTCGGAATCTTCTACTGCCACCGGGACCAGGTCCTGGAACTGCCGGCCGCCGCCCGCCATCTGGCCTCGTCGGCCCACTGTCCCCTGGCCGCCCTGGCCGTCGGTGACCACCTACTCGGCATCCAGGCCCATCCGGAGTTCGATGCCGCGTACGCCGAGATCCTCTACCGGGGCAGGTACACGTCGTCCAGCCCGCCCGGCGTGTTGGAAGATGCCCTGGCGACCCTCGACGCACCTCTCCACCGGGTGGACGTGGCTGGTTGGATGCTCCGCTTCCTGCGGGGCGACACCGACTCATAGGACGCCGACACATAGGTAGGACTGGACACCACCGGTTGCCAGTCCCGGCCGAACCCGGCACTGCTGGTAACCGGCTGCTAGCCCCGGCCTACCACCTTGACCGGACGGGTCACCACGAAGGCCAGAGAGGCCATGACCACTCCCATGCCGACGGCCTGCAACCCGCCGATCCGTTCACCCACCAGCCACCAGGCGTAGAGGGGCGCCACCGCTGTGAATAACAGGTTGATGAGGCTCATCATGGTCAGCGACGTGTGGCCGTGGGCGTAGTTGGTGAGCAGATGGCCGGTGCCGGGCAGGACGGCCATGGCAACCACCAGTAGCCAGTCGTCGCCGATCGGGAGCGCCAACCCGCCCTCGATCACCAGGGCGAACGGCAGGACGGCCACCGCGGCGACCACGGTTAGGGCCAGCTGGTAGTTGGCCGAGTCGACCGTCCGACGGGCGCGCTTGCTCGCCACGTAGTAGGCGGAGAACAGGAGCATCATGATTAACGCCAGCAGGTCGCCCTGACGGGTGGCCACGCCGCTGGCGTCCGAGGCGTACATGGCCAGCACGACGCCGCCGAAGGCCACCACCGACCACCCGTAGATGGCACGGTCGGGGCGCTCTCCGAACATGGGCCCGGCCACCGCCAGAAGGACAACCGGCTGCAACGACGCTATGACCACGGCGTTGGCCGCGCTCGTCCGCCGCATGGCGAAGATGAAGAACACCAGGTTGATCCCGAACAGGAGGCCACCCACCACCGAGTGACGGACGTCGTCGAGGCTGAGGCGCTTCCCAGAGGCGATGACGACGATCCCGTAGAGCAGGGCCGCAATGGCAAGGCGCCAGCACACGAAGGCCATCTCGTCCATGGCCACCTTCTTGACGATGCTCGGACCTAGCGCCATGAAGCCGACGGCGGCGATCGCCGCGGCGCGGCCACGCGCCGCCCGATCCTGCATGCGACCACCCTGCCACCCCGGTGTCGGAGGCCCGGTGTCGGAGGCCCGGTGTCGGAGGCCCGGAATCAGCGCGGTGTCGGAGGGTCAGCCGCCTCCCACCTGACGACCAGACGCCGCGTCCTGTGCCGCCTGCAGGGCGTCCGTCAGGTCCTGTGTCCAGGCCCGCAGGGTGCTTCGGGCCGCCTTCGGCTCCGGTGGGTCGATGGCCGGCCCCACGACCATCCGAACCCTCGTGGGTCGGGGAAGACGGGCACCGGTCGGCATGGCATCACCGGTTCCGGCGATGCCCACCGGCACCACCCGGGATCCGGTCTTGGCCGCCAGCCACGCCGTACCGTCGAACAACTCGGCCACCCGATCGCCCTCGTGCCGGGTTCCCTCCGGGAAGACCAGCAGCATGTTGTCGTCGTCCAGCAGTTCGCGGGCGACCCGCATCGACTCGCGGTCGGCTGAGTCCCGGCGCACCGGGAAGGCCCCCAGGGAGGCCATCAGCCATGCCGTCGGCGATGACTTGAACAGGCTCTCCTTGGCAAGGGACCGCAGGCGCCGACGGGTCAGCGGCGAGAGCATCAGCGAATCCAGGTTGGAGCGGTGGACGGGAGCCAGGATCACCGGTCCATCGGTTGGAATGTGCTCCCGACCGGAGACCCGGGTCCGGAAGTAGGGCCAGAGCAGGAACCGGACGAGCGATCGGACTGTCAGGTAGACGGGCGTCGCGGTCCAGGCCCCGCTTGTACGCCGGGCACGGTCCTGGCGGTCCGAGGCCATGGTCGATGATGGCCGCCTCGGCCCGGGCCAGGATGTCGGCATGGACCTCGGGGGCTTGCTCCTCGGTCGCATAGGCCAGAAGCTCTACCTTGTCGAACTCATGGACCCGCAACAGGCCCCGGGTGTCACGGCCCGCCGAGGTCCACACCGCGGCTGCGGGCGATACGGGCGCTCAGGACGTCGCGCAAGCTGACCATGCCGATCAGCTCGCCGTCGACGACCACCGGCAGGTGCCGGAAGCCGCGGCTCAACATGAGGGCGGCCGCATCCTCGGTATCCAGGTCTGGCGATGCGGTCTCGGGCTCGGGGGTCATCCACCGGTCCACCGGAGCTTCCCTCAGGTCGACCTCCTCGGCGGCGGCCCGTAGGACGTCACGCTCGGTGAGGATCCCCAACAGCATCCGACCCTGGACCACGACCACCGAGCCGAAGCCGCCACGGACCATCACCTGGGCGGCGTCGCAGACCGAGGCCTCGGACGACAGGGTGACCACGTCGGGCGTCATGACCTCGGCAAGGGAGACCATCAGCCGCTCCCCCCGACCTCGTCGACCTCCCGGTCCAGCCGCTCACTGGCCGGAACCTCGAGGTCCCGATTCAGGGTGCGCCAGAGGTTGCCAGCCCACACGCTGGTGTGCGGCCACTCCCGCCAGAAGGCCTGGAGGACCACCGGATCCAACCGCTCGGCGGCTTCGGCGGGCGTGCAGGAACGGGCCAACTCGTCGAGCGAGTCGATCACGCCGAGTAGTCGTTCGGACGGATTGTCAGCCATGGTCCTCCTAGCCAGCCGAACCCCAATCATCCCCCGAATCCGGCGGATCGGCAAACGCACCGGCGTGTCAGCCGGCGACGTCCGCCTCATGGTCGAGCAGGGCGAAGGCCCCGCGCCGACCGGTGACAGTTGCGTCCAGGCATAGCGCCAGCCCAGCACCCAGGACGACCCATCGCAGGCCGACGAGGTCGCCGAGGATCCCGAAGGCCAACCCACCGATCGGGATCCCGCTGAGGATCGCCACCAGGAACACCGACATCACCCTTCCTCGGAACTCCTCGTCGACCCGGAGCTGGAGGGCCGTGCTCAGCGTCGTGCCGTGGAGCATGTGCGCAGCGCCTGTCAGGAGGTAGCCGAACATCCCGACGCCCAGCCAGGACGACGAGGCCACGACGAGCAGACCGGCCCCGTAGAGGAGGATGGCGCGGCGCTCCAGCACCGCGCGGGACATGCGCCCACCGCGGCCGCTGATGAAGGCGCTCGCCAGCAGGGATCCCACCCCGAGGCTCGTGGACAGGACCCCCAGTCCGCCGCCTCCCCTCCCGAACAGGTCATCGGCGACGCCGGCGGCCAGCGAGAAGGCGAACACCGCACCGAGGCCAGCCACAGTGAATGCCAGGCGGAAGGCAAGGCGCATCTCCGGCCGGGTCCGGACGTAGGCGAGGCCCTCCCGGAACTGGTCACCCAGGGAGCCGTCGGCGCCGGAAGGCGCCCAGGTCGTACGCACCGTGGCAAGGATGCCCAGGCCCACCACGTAGAGGCCCAGCGCCACGGCGAACGCGAGACCCGGCCCGTGGAAGGCGAGGGTCACGGCTGCGATGGCAGGACCCACCGAACGTCCGACGGTGAAGGTGATCGACACCAGCCGTACCGCTGCGACCAACGACTCGCGGGGCACCAGGACCGCCGCCATCGACTGGATGGGTGCCCACTGGAACGACGCAGCCGAGCCGCCGACGAAGTTCAGCAGGAGGATGCGCCATGGGGTCAGCTGGCCCGAGGCGTAGAGGCCGACTACCACGGACATGGTCGCCACCTGGAGGGACAGGCCGACGAGCAGCAGCATGCGGCGATCCATCCTGTCTGCCAGGGTGCCCGACAGGGGGGTCCCCACCACGGCCGGGATGAGCGCCACGAAGGACGAGGCCCCGACCCACGTGTTCGAGTCGGTGAGCTGGTTCACCAGAAAAGGGGTGGCTAAGCCACCCAGGAACTGGGCGATCCCGCACAGGGTCTGGCCGGCGGCGAACCGGGCGAAGGCGGGGTGGCGCAGCGAGCTGAATGGGCTGGACTGTCCGGGCGCTGCCGATCGGGCCTCGCCGCTCACCGGGTCAGGAACAACTGGAATTCGACCAGGCCGTGGTCCTCTACCGACACCACGATCGACGCACTCGGTGCCTCGATGGCGTGGTCGGCGAACACGATCGGGAACGAACCGACCACCGTGACCACGTCGCCGACCAGCGTGGCCGCTACGGCAACATCGACGGCGCCGGCCACACCGTTGATGGCCACCGTGCCGGCCGCCACCACCTCGATCGACGTTCCGTCCCCGGCCACGTCCCCGAGGGCGACTGGCCCGACCAGGGTGAACGTGGCCGTGGGATGGTCGTCGGTGTGCAGCGCACGCCGGACCCTGCCGTCGCGGTACACCTTGTCTGACCGCAGGCCGCGCAGGTCGGCCGTCACCTCTACAGCCAGCAGGGCATCATCGGAGAGCTCCACGGACCCGGCCACAAGCGGTGTGCGGCCGACCGCCGTGTTGGCACCGATGCCGTTGCCCAGCACCTCCTCGACCCGGTAGCCGACCCACGCCGAGGTGAAGTCGTTGAACGAGCCGATGGTCGTGTCGACAGTCCAGGTTCCCGCCGGGCCCGCCACGGACACGGCCGTCGTGGAGGCCGGAGCGGTCGTCGGCGGCGCCGTGCTGGTAGCAGACGCTGTCGTGCCGTAGCCCGACACGGTCGTCGTCGGAGTGGTGCTGGAAACCGGAGTGGTGCTGGAAGCCGACGTGGCGGCGGCCTGCGCCTCGCTGGCCGTCTCGACCGCCGAGGCCAGGTCCGGCGCAGGTGGCGCATCGGAACGGACCAGGAACCACCAGCCGGCGACGGCCACCGCAACCACGCCGAGCACCATCAGGGCCAGCCGCCGCCTGTCCATGGCCAGACCCTAGGGCCGGATCCCCGATCGGTCCCGGTCGGGACTCGGCCCGTAGGGTCCCGTGCGATGAAGTTCGGAATCTTCTACGAGCACCAGATGGCCAGGCCGTGGGCCGACGGCGACGAGCACCGGCTCTTCAAGGACGCCCTCGACCAGGTGGAGCTGGCCGATCGGCTGGGATACGACTACGTGTGGGAGGTCGAACACCACTTCCTCGAGGAGTACAGCCACAGCTCGGCACCGGAGGTGTTCCTCGCCGCCGCCAGCCAGCGAACATCGAGGATCCGGCTGGGCCACGGCATCACCCTCCTACCGGGCGCCTACAACCACACGGCCCGCGTCGTCGAGCGCATCAACACCCTGGACCTCGTATCCGACGGTCGGGTCGACTTCGGCTCCGGCGAGTCGTCGTCCAACGCGGAGCTGGACGGCTTCGGCGTCGACCGGACCACCAAGCGGGACCAGTGGCTGGACCACATCGAGGCGGCCACGCGGATGATGGTCGAGGAACCGTTCGCAGGATGGGACGGTCCGTGGCTGCAGATGCCCCCGCGCAACGTCCTGCCCAAGCCGTACCAACGCCCCCACCCGCCGCTCTGGGTGGCGTGTAGCCAGCGGGAGACCATCCACCTGGCCGCCCAGAAGGGCGTCGGCGCCCTGACCTTCGCGTTCGTGGAACCCGGCGAGGCTGAACAGTGGGTCGGCGAATACCACGACATCATCGCCTCGGAGGCCTGTGTGCCGGCCGGATTCGCCGTCAACGCCAACATCGCCTGCGTCCTACCGTTCATGTGCCACGAGGATGAGGAGACGGCGCTGGACCGCGGCATCGACGGCGCCCACTTCTTCGGCTACTCCCTCGGCCACTTCTACGGTTTCGGCGACCACCGTCCCGGGACTACCGATATATGGGCCGAGTTCCAGGAGAACCGCGCTGCCTTCGGATTCGACCGGGAGACGGCGGCCCAGACGGCGGTCACCCTCAGGGCACGGATGGAGAACGAGGGCCTGTTGTCGCTCCGGGGCGCAATAGGCACCCCGGACCAGATCCGCGAGCTGCTCCGGGAATACGAGGCTGCCGGCATCGACCAGGTGATCTTCGTGAGCCAGGCGGGGCGAAACAGGCACGAGCACATCTGCGAGTCGATGGAGTTGTTCGCCCGCGAGGTCATGGGTGAGTTCGCCGAACGGGACCCGGCCCACGTCGCGGCCAGGGACGAGAGGCTGGCCGGCGCCGTGGCCGCCGCCCTGGCCCGACGGGACGGGCCGCGTCGGGTGGACCCGGACTATCGGATCCCGCCACCCACCGCCCAGCCATGACCCGACGGTCGGTGGCCATCACGGTCACGGCCGTGGCGCTGCTGGCAGCATGTTCCGGACCGAGTTCCGACGAGCCGGCGAGCGCACCTGCCGCCGGCGCCGGGGCCGGCACCACGGTGGCCACGATCACGACGAGCGCCGCCGCCACGACCACCACGACCACGATCGATCCGGATGCCGGCCGAGACGCCGACCGTCTGCAGGCCCTCATCGCCGAGGCGGCAGCCTTCACCCAGGCCGAGGCGGCCCTGCTACTCCCGCCCGACATAGACCCGAGTGCCGGCGGCGCTCCCGGATACACGCGTTACGTGTTCCGCGAGACCTCGGCGGGCGTTGCACCGACCCTGGTCGAAGGCCCGCTGGGTCGCCAGACTCGCTGTCAGGACCCGAGCCTGCCCTGTTCGTACAGCGACCTCGTAGACCTCCTGGACTCGGGCGAACCCATTCCGGCAGCCCTCGACCTCACGCCCGACCAGCTTGCGGCCCTGGTGTCCGAGTTGGACAGGCTGGCGGAGTTCGCAACCCGCCACCCCGGCGCAGACGACGCCTGTGCCGCCGGCTTCGTGTCAGATGCCATCCAGACCCCCAACATGGGGTCCCACTTCTACCGTTCCGACTGGTTCGGCGACGGCTTCGACCCATCCCGGCCGGAGATCCTCATCTATGCACCGTCAGACGGCTCCCTCGTCTCTGGCCCACTCGGCAGGTGCGGGCCGGACGGCTGGCACGGACCGGAACTCACGCTGGTGGGAACGGCGTTCCTGGTGCCACCGGCGGTGATCGGCGTCGAGCATCCGGAGGCGTTCAGCGGAGACCTGGACAACTGGCACTCGCACTTCAACATCTGTCGCGGCAATGCCAGCGGACGTGACTCCTTCGTCACCCCTACCGAGTGCGAGGCTTCAGGCGGCAACTGGCACAACGCCATCGGCTGGATGCTCCACGCCTGGGTCGCACCGGGGCACGACAACCAGCTCGGCGTGTTCTCCATGTGGAACCCGACGATCGCCCCTGTCGCCGAGCCTGACGCCATCCGGAGTGGACGCGTGGTCCGGGGCAGCGATTTCCCGGAGGGGGCACACCAGTCCCTGATCACCAACTTCGCCTTCGAACCGGTGATCGAGGTCGCCATCGGCCAGGACGTGTACTTCAACAACAGCGACTCGGTCCCCCACACCGTGAGCGCCGGCAGCGAGGACGACCCCAACCCGGACGCCTTCGACTCCGGCCTGCTGAACCCGGGCGACAACTACCGGCTGGAGACGTCCGAGGCGGGCACCTTCACCATCTACTGCGCTCTGCATCCCGACATGACGGCCACGGTGATCGTGGGCTGAGCCCGTACCGGTCGACCCGTGGGCCAGGCCGGCCACAGGGTCAGGAGCCAGGCCCGACATCCAGCTGACGACATGTTCAGCCCAGCCGACCGGACACCAGCCAGGCCCGTCGACCACCCGACTCCGGTAGCAGTGCCTCAGCGCAACCGGCCCGTGAGGAACCACGCCTGGCGGCCGCCGAGTTCCAGGTGCAGTGCCTCGGTGAGGCCTGGCTTGACCTGGCGGGCCAACTTCCTGTCGGCCACCAACACGCCCAGCGACCATCCGGCGAACCCCTCTGCGGCCACCCGACCCAGCGTGGCATAGAGGTTCCGCAGGTCGCCGCCGGCCAGCCGGCCACCCCACGGCGGGTTGGTCACCAGAAGTCCCGTCCGGCCATCCGCCCCCTCCGGTCGTACCAGCTCCGCTATCGGCGCACTCCGCCACTCGATCAGATCGGCCACCCCGGCCCGCTCTGCATTGGCCCGGGCTGCATCAACCGCCCCGGCATCCCGATCGACCGCCAGGATGGGCGGCAGATCGCCGGCGTCGACCCGTCGCGTGTCGACCTCGGCCGACACGCTGGCCCACGTCCCGGGCTCGAAACCAGGCCAGTACCGAAACGCCAGCTCACGGCCGGCCGCCGGAGCGACGCCGGTGGCCCGCAGGGCCGCCTCGATGGCGATGGTCCCCGACCCGCACATCGGATCGACCAGCGGGGTGGTCGGATCCCACCCTGCGGCGACCAGGAGGCCGGCGGCCACCGACTCCCGGAGGGGCGCTTTGGCGGTGGCCTGCCGCCATCCCCTCTCGTGGAGGGGCGCCCCCGACGAGTCGACGCTGACCGTGAACCGGTCGTTCACGGCCCGCACCACCACCAGCTGGTCACGAGCGCCTGCTACCGGCGGGCCCAGCGCCTCCTCGAAGCGCTGGGCCACCGCACCGTCGTGCCAGAGCTCGGAGTTGCGGGTGGTAACCCGGAACCGGGGGGCGTCCCCCGGACCGATCCAGTGGTCCCAGTCGACCTCACCGATTCGACGCTCCAGGTCTGGGAAGGTACGGACCGTGAAGCCAGCCACCCGGACCAGGACCCTGGTGGCACAACGTAGGAACACGTTGGCCGCGTACAGCTGCCTGGTGGTCATGTCGACCGAGACCGATCCCTTGGATGACCGCCCGGACCGGACCCCCAGGTCGGCCAGCTCGTCGTCCACCACAGCCTCAAGGCCGGGTGGGCAGACCACCAGGCACGGATGGACGGCCGACCGGCGACTACTCACAGGCTGACCCCGGTAGGGCCGCTGGCCAGGCTTCGTGGCTGCGCATCTGGGACCTCACTCCGGAGCCCGCAGACCGGGTGGGCGGCCGCCGGTTCGGGTCTCCAGGGAACCAACCTCATGACCGGGTACGCCTAGAAGCCGATGGGTGCGGTCCGCACCTCGCTGACACCATCGGGATCTCCGGTCAGGTCTACGCGTGACCGGTCCCGGCGCCCGAAGAAGAAGAGCGCCAGTTCGCCGGGGTCACCGGTGGCGGTCACCTGCCGGCTCCCGGAACGGACGGCCACAGGCTGGCCGCCCGGACGGGCGATCGACAGGCCCACGTCCTGCACACGGCGGGTCCTGAGCTTCGTACCGCTCTTCTGGAAGGGCCATAGGGCGTCCTGCAGGTCGTCCAGGCCGGACCGGGGGGCCCATCCGTCGACGGCCCGTCGCACGTCCTCCAGGTGGACGAAGTACTCGACCAGGTTCACCGGCCCGTCGACCAGTCGGATGGGCCATGGCGGACCGGAACGGATCCGGGTCACCAGGTGCTCGAAGGGCACCCGTTCAGCCGCCCGGCGGGTCACCCGGGCGGTGTGGCGGGCGAACGGGCCGGACAGAATCAGGCCCGGACCGACGTCGGGGCGCCGGTCACGGACCATCAGGTGGGCTGCCAGATCGGTGGTCGTCCAGCCCGCACACAGCGTGGGGGCATCCGGCCCGACCTCGAGCAGCAGGTCGCAGAGGGCGGCCCGCTCGGCCTGGGCGAGGTCTGCGCTCATACGGGCGCCACCGACGTGTCGGGCACCCACGATCCGTGGAAGCCGTCCGGAACCCTGCGCGGCAAGTGCACCCGGGCCACGGAGGGCCCGGACAGGTCGGATCCGTCCAGGACCACCAGGTCCGCCGGCCCTCCGGCCCGGTCGTTGACGCATACCAGGATCCAGGCATCACCCTCGAGGGTGGACCCGGCCTTGGGGACCACTATCGGTTCGGCGCCGAACCTGTCCGTACCATGGTCGTGGACCACGGTCTCGCCCGTCTCCACGTCGACCCGGGCCGTCGGTCCCAACCCGAGGCCGGCTGCGGTGAAGGCGTAGCGGTGGCGCTGCGTCCCTACCCGCGGGTCATGGGTCGGGAACTCGTGGGCACCGTCGGCGAGCGGCGTCTCGGTGACCCGGCCGGCCACCGGGTCGACGGTCCAGCGTGCCAGCGTGGGTGTCGAGTCCCCGGCCGGCCCGAGCCGGTCGCGATCGAACATCGTGTCGTACCTGCACACGTCGACCACGACGGTGCCGTCCACGGCGTCATAGGCGTTGACGGGATGGAACACGTAGGCCTGCGGAGCCTCGCACCAGACGATGTCGTCCGCGGTGCCTGACCGGGGCAGCACCCCCACCCGGGCCGCATGGCCCGGGTTCCAGGAGAACGGGAACGGCGAGCCGCCCATCGCCCTCTCCAGGTCCAGGCATACCGGGAGGTCGTAGACGAGCACGCTGGAGGCGGTAAGCGACATGTCGTGGACCATGGGCATACCGTCGACCGGTATGTCGGTCACCTTCGACACCCGACCGTCAGGGTCGACCACCACGTGCTGGACCCGGTCCAGGGCCTCCGGGTAGGCGTAGCAGACCGCGTGGAGTTCGCCGGAGGCAGGGTCGAACTTGGGATGGGCGGTGAAACCGGCGGGCAGGGTGCCGCCGAACCCGTCGAACCCGATGGTGTCCAGCTCGTAGGTGAGCGTCATCGGGGTGGAGCCCGCTTCGACCATGGCCCAGGTCCTGCCGGCGAAGCCCCCCACGGAGGTGTTCGGACCGAGGTCACGGCCACCGAACGACATGCCGGACGGCGCCGGCTCGCCGAGGGCCGCGGCCACCCGTGGGCCCCGTACCCACCGGTTCCGGTACCACTCGGCACGGCCACCCCGGAGGCGCACGCCGTGCACCATCCCGTCGCCGAGGAACCAGTGGTGGGCGGACGGGTCGACGGCACCCAGCGGGTTGGGGCCGTTGCGTAGCCAACGCCCCTCGAGCTCCTCCGGAATGGTCCCGGTCACGGGAAGGTCCACGGCGGTCACCTCGTCGGCCACCGGAGCCATGCTCCCCTCCAGGTACCGGTTGGTTTGCGACATTGGTTCAGCCTTCCACATCGCCCGGCAGCGACTACCGTCCGATCGGTGACCCAGACGAGCAGCCAACGTCCGCAGACCGGCCTCCCCACCACCGTCATCGGTGCCTACCCCAAGCCGCAGTACGTACCGGTCTCGGACTGGTTCGACCTGCCGGACCGCGACTACGCGGGTCGCTGGGCCCACGAGATGGAGGCGGCCGGCGAGGACGCCGAGGCGTCGTTCGTGCGGGCAGCCGCCGAGGTGATCGCCGACCAGGTGGAAGCCGGGATCGAGGTGGTCACAGATGGCGAGGTACGCCGCGAGAACTACATCCACTACCACTGCCGCCACCTGACCGGCTTCGACTTCGACGACCGCACCGAGTCGACCATGCGGGGCGTGCTGACGACCACCCTGCCCACCATCACCGGCGCGGTGGCCGCCGGCAAGGCGTTCCTGCCCCACGACTGGCGGGCCGCCCAGGCCACCACCGACCATCCGGTGAAGGTCACCATCCCCGGACCGTTGACCATCTCCGACAGCACCGTCGACCGCCACTACGGCGACCGTGCAGCCCTGGTGGCAGACCTGGCAGCAGCGGTGAACGTCGAGGTCAGGGCCCTGGCCGATGCCGGCTGCACCCACATCCAGGTCGACGAACCCGTCTTAGCGCGGCGGATCGACGACGCCCTGTCCTTCGGGGTGGACGCCCTGGCCGCCTGCTTCGACGGCGTACCCGACCACGTGGTGCGCACCGTCCACTGCTGCTGCGGCTACCCACGGCACCTGGACGACGACGCCTACGAGAAGGCCCCTCCGGAGGCCTACCTGGACCTCGCCGAGGCGATCGACGCCGCCCCGATCGGACGGTTCAGCCTGGAGGACGCCCACCGTCCGAACGACCTTGCCGCCCTGCTGCCCCGGTTCCGGGACACCACGGTCATCCTCGGCTGCGTGGCCATCGCCAGGAGCCGGATCGAGACCGTGGACGAGGTGAGGGGCCGGCTCACCGGGGCCCTGCTCCACATCGACCGGGAGCGCCTGGTGGCAGCGCCTGACTGCGGGCTGGGATACCTCGGTCGGGACCTGGCCATGGCCAAGCTGAGGGTGCTCTGCGAGGCCGCCGCCTCAGTCTGATCGCGTCCGGCTCGTTCCTGGTGTCGCCGGACGTTGGATGGCGCGATCTACTCCTCGAAGAAAGCCTGGGTGACCTCGCCTCGCAGCACGGCCTTGACGACCTTGCCGCCGGCATTGCGGGGTAGGGGCCCGGCCCACACCTCGAGGTACTCCGGCAGCTTGTAGTCGGCCAACTTCTCGCCACAGAAGGCCCGCGCCCCAACAAGGTCCAGCGACGCTCCATCGACCAGAACCACCACAGCCTTGACCTCCTGGCCCAGCGTCTCGTGGTCGACGCCGTACACCGCGCACTCGGCTACCGCCGGATGCTGTTCGAGGCAGGCCTCCACTTCGATCGGGTAGACGTTCTCACCGCCCCGCAGGATGAGGTCGCGCAGCCGGGAGGCCAGGAACAGCTCGCCGCCCTGCAGGCGTCCGTAGTCGCCGGTCCGTAGCCACCGGCCCGGCAGGAAGGCCTGGTCGGTGGCCTCCACATCCTCCCAGTAGCCCAGCATCACCAACGGGCTGCGCACGCAGATGGAGCCGTTCTCACCGTCGGGCACCTCGACCCCGTCCTCGTCGACGATCCGCACACCGACCGTGGGCATGGCCATCCCCACGCTGTCGGCGTTGGCCTGCAGCATGGCGTTGCCGGCGTGGCTGACCATGCCGCCCGACTCGGTGAGGCCGTAGCCGGAGGTGAACGTGTCGACCAGGTGGGGGAACCGCTCCTCGGTGGCCCGCACCAACTCCGGCGTGGTCGCCGAGCCGCCTATGGCCACGTTCTGGACCAGCGAGACGTCGAGGGTCTCGATCATCGGATCCTGGAGGAGACGGAACACGTGGGTGGCTGTGCCATTCCAGGCGTAGATGCCCTCCTCGGCGGTGAGCTGGATCACCGTCGCCGGATCGAACCGTCCCATGGGCCAGACGTTGCCGGCCCCGGTGGCCATCGGCGTGATACTGGCGCTCTGCAGCCCCGAGATGTGGAACATGGGGAACACCGCCAGGCGGGGACGGCTCGGCCCCGTCGACGGCAACCCGACCGACGCCGCCTGGGCGGCGCCCAGGAAGGTCACCACCTGGACGAAGGCCACCACGCTGCGATGGCTGAGCACGGCCGCCTTCGATCGGCCGGTGGTACCCGATGTGAACTGCAGGAGGGCCGGCTGGTCCTCGTCTATCGGGATGTCAGGCAGGGCGGCGTCGGGGGCGAAGCCCTCCAGGTCGACGAAGTCCTCCTCGATGACCACGACGGGCATGCCGGGATCGGCACCGTCCAGGCGGGCCAGCCGCTTGGCGTCCGCCACCAGCAACGCCGGCGTGGTGTGGGCAAGAGCGTGCACGATCTCGTCGCGGGTCCACCAGCCGTTGCAGGCCACGGCCACCGCGCCCAACGAAACCGTGGCCCAGAACGTGATGATCCATTCCGGGCAGTTAGCGGCCAGGATCGCCACCCGGTCACCGGCTCCAACTCCCCGATCCGCTAGAGCGGCGGCAACCGATGCCACCCGTCGCTCGTGGTCGGCGAAGGTCAGCGCCCGCCGGCGCCCCCCGTTGTGGAAGACCGCGTAGTCCGAGTCGCCGAACCGGCCAGCCTGCTCCAAGAGCTGTCGGAGCGACCGGGCCCGCTGGACGAAGACCTGCATAACTTCTCCCAGCACGTCCTCGTCAGCCATCTCGAACGGGGCTCCCGGCGCCAACAACGCCATGACAGCCGCCGCCGGGTCCTGTGACCCGGAGTCGGCTTCGTTGGCCCCGTCTGGCTCATGGGCCACGTCGGCCTCGTTGCTCACATCGTCCGGATCAGTCACGTCGGCCGCGATCCCTTCCTCGTCAGGCTGTCGGCGTTCCGACCAGGTCGTCGCGCAGCGTGCGCTTGACGAACTTGCCGTTGGCGTTGCGGGGCAGCGAATCGTCCAGGAACCAGACGTGCTCTGGAACCTTGAAGCCGGCGATCAGGGTCCGGGTGTGCTCCCGGAGGCCGTCCGCCGAGAGGTCCACGTCGGGTAGCAGCACGACGGCCACGCCCACGACCTCGCCGTGGCGGTCGTCGGGAACAGCGAACACGGCCGCCTCGGCAATCGCCGGGTGTTCGTAGATTGCGGCCTCCACCTCGGCGCAGTAGACGTTCTCGCCGCTGCGCAGAACCATGTCCTTGGCGCGGTCCACGAGGAAAAGGAAGCCGTCGTCATCCAGGTAGCCGATGTCGCCCGTGTGGAACCAGCCGTCGGTCAGGGTCTCGGCGTTGGCCTCGGGCCGGTTCAGATAGCCCCGGAAGACGTTGCCGCCACGCACCCACAACTCGCCATGGCCACCCGTCGGCTGGTCGGTCCCGTCCTCGCCGACGATCCGGGTCTCCATGAGCGGGCAGGGCGAACCGGCCGATGCCGGCTTGGCCACGAAGAACTGGTTGGCGTTGATGGTGATGACCCCGTTGACCTCAGTGAGCCCGTACCCGGTGCTGGGCCGGCCCTCCAGGCGTTCCTCGATCTTGTGCACCAGGTCCGGCTGGACCGCGGCCCCGCCGCCGCCCAGGTGGGCGAGGCTGGAGGTGTCCCGCCGGTCGAAGTCCGGGCTGTTGATCAACTCCCGGACCATGGTGGGGACGCCGGTGAACGTCGACGGCCGCTCCCTCTCGATCAACTCGAGGGCGACCTCTGCGTTCCAACGGTGCATGAGGACCAGGCGTCCGCCGACCGCCGTGACCGGATGGAGGCAGCAGTTGCAGCCGGTGACGTGGAACAACGGCACGGCCAGGATCGAACCGGGGTACGACTCGCCGGCCTGCTTGTCCGAACCCGCGGGCGGATCGCCGGCGGCTATGGCCATGTCCTGGGCTGCTCCGGCCATGGTCTGCCAGAAGGCCAGGTTCAGCAGGTTGGAGGCGGCGCCCCGGTGGGTCAGCACGGCGCCCTTCGGGCGGCCGGTCGTACCCGAGGTGTAGAAGATGCAGATGTCGTCCTCGGGTCCGATGTCGGACATCGGGGCGACGGGCAGGACGCCGGCGTCGGCCACGGCGTCCTCCCACCGGACGGCGTCTTCGGGCAGCTCGGCGTCGGGGCCCAGGCGGACGCCGACGACGTGCACGGGTCCGTGCGACCGCAGGCCGTCCAGGTACGGGGCAATCCGTTCGAGCCTCTCGGCGTCGCAGACCAGGGCCATCGGAGTCGAGTCCGTCAGGCCGAACTCCATCTCCGGTCCCGTCCACCAGGCGTTCAGGCCGACCACCGCGGCGCCCAACTTCACGGTCGCCCAGTAGCCGAGCACCCACTCCGGGTAGTTGCGCATGGCCAGCGCCACCCGGTCGCCGTGTCCCACTCCGTTGGCCGCCAGGTGGGAGGCGATGGCGTCCACCTGGGCGTGGGCCTCGGCGTACGACATGCGCTCGTCCTGGTAGACGAGGTAGTCGGCATCGCCGTGGGCGGCCGAACCCGCCCACAGCAGGGCGAGGTTGGGCGGGGCAGCGTCGTAGGTGCGGGTCGGAACGCCCCTCACGTCGGTGACCGACCAGGCGAACGGGGCACCCGGTGCCGTCAACGCGGCCCATGCCTCTCGATAGTGCTGGTCCATCTGTTCACCCTCCGAAGGCAGTATGGCAATCTGCAGGCAGCCGTGAAGCTGACTGTCGGCATCTTTTTTCGGCCGGTGCAGGCGGTCGACCTCGACGGGTGTCGACACTAGATCCACGCGCCCACGGGTCATGCAACGGAGTACTGCAAACCGCGCTCGGACGTGAGCCCCGTCACGGGCCACGCATCGCGCGCCCGGTTCGGCCCGGCGCTCGAGACAGCGCCACAATGTCCAAACTACGTACCCGACCGAACCAGGACCACGACGACATGAGCGACAAGCCGGAGATCGCCTACGACGACCTCGAGGGCCTCCGTGGGACCATCACCGAGGAGTGGAGCGACTGGGGCCCCGAGTACGAGATGACGCAGGAAAAGGTGAACCAGTTCGCCGACCTGACGGGCGACCACCAGTGGATCCACGTCGACGTGGAACGGGCCACCGCCGGTCCGTTCGGGGCGCCTATAGCCCACGGCTTCTTCACTCTCAGCCTGCTACCAACCCTCAACCGGACGGGCCGTGTGAGGATCACCGGACAACAGAACGTCGTCAACTATGGCGCCGACGGCCTGCGCCTTCTGGCCCCGGTCCCGGTGGGTTCCACGCTGCACGCCCGAAACCGGATCACCGACGTCAGGGAGCACAGGAAGGGCACGCTGGTAGCCACCCAAGTGGCCATCCACGTCGTGGGCAACGACGACATCCCTGCCGTGCTGTACGACGCACTGAGCCTCTACCAGGGCTGACTCGCGACAGGTCGTCCCGCTCCCGGAATTGGGTTGAGTCCCTGGCCGGTATCCGGTGGTACTTCCTCAGTTGTTCTTGATGGTCATGCCGCCGTCCACCATCAGCAGGTGGCCGGTGATGTAGCCGGAGGCGGGTAGCGCCAGGTTCAGGATTCCGTGGGCCACCTCGTCGGGGACGCCGTAGCGACGTAGCGGCACCCGGCGACGGGCGAACTTCCGCCTGGCCTCGTCGGGGATGCCGGCCGTCATCCGGGTCTCGATGGGACCGGGCCCCACGGCGTTCACGGTGATGCCGGTGTCGCCCAGCTCGACGGCCAGCGAGCGGGTCAGACCGACCACGCCGTGCTTTGCTGCCGTGTAGGGCGAGATGCCGGCAGACCCTCCGACGCCCTCGGTGGACGAAACATTCACTATCCGGCCCGCCGACGAGGCACGTAGGTACGGCAGTGCGGCTCGGATAGTTCGAGCCTGGGCGGTCAGCATCACGTCCATGGAGACCAGCCAGGCGTCCTCGTAACCCAGTCCGTCGATGGGCGCAGCGATCGAGACCCCGGCGTTGTTGACCAGCACGTCCAGCCCGCCGCCCCAGGCAGCGACCTCTGCCACTACGTCGTCGAGGGCCGCCGGATCAGCTACGTCAAGCGTCCAGCCCCGTGCCCGCCCACCGATGCCGTCGATCTCGGCGACCACGGTGGTCACCCTTTCGGGTTCCATATCGGTGACGGCTACGATCGCCCCCTCATCGGCGAAGAGGTGCGCCGTAGCCCTACCGATTCCCGAACCCGCCCCGGTCACCAGTACGACGTGGCCGGCCACCGACCGACTGAGCCGGCTCAACCGACCGTGCGGTTGCGGCCCGGTGAAGTTGTCAGGCTCGTCGTCCATCCGGCGAGTCTCGCGTGGCGAGGTGGCTGGGGCCCCGCCGGAGCCGGCTGGCCGCCGCCGTGGTGGCACGGGCCTAGGGCCAACGGGCCGTGGCCGTGGCACAGGCCGTTGCCAACCTGGTCCGGCTCCCGGTGTTTGCCCGACGTGGCGCCAGATCCGATGATGGACGCGTGACGACCTCGACCTTCCCCGATGACGTGGCCGCCATCGACACCATGATGGGCACCCGGGCCGGGCAGAACGCCAGGCTCAACTACGCAAACCTGACAGGGATCAGGGACGCGGACTCGAAGGCCATGAACTTCCCGGCCCAGTACATGTTCAAGGACGTTCCGTTCTCGGACCAGGCCCGGGGGGCCGACGGCCAGCCCCAGGACCCGCCCCAGGGCGCCGAGTTGTGCCTGCCGTTCATGGACCGGAACAACGTCCAGATGGCCATGATCGGCATCGGCCCCGACAAGGGCGAGGGTCGGGCCATGATCGAGAAGCATCCCGACCGGTTCTTCGCCTGCCACGAACCAGATCCCAACGACGTCCCCGAGATGCTCCGTACCGTCCGCAGGCTCCACCGGGACGTCGGGTTGAAGGCTGTCACAGCGTTCCCATCCGGCCGTGATCCCCAGGTCCCCATCGACGACCAGAAGATGTACGAACTCTACGAACTGTGCTGCGAGCTGGGCATCCCGATCTTCTGCTGTGCCGGGATTCCCGGCCCCCGGGTGCCGTTCGCGCCACAACGCGTCGAGCTCATCGACCAGGTCATGTACGACTTCCCCGACCTCGTCTTCGTCACCCGCCACGGCTGCGAGCCGTGGCAGGACCTGATGGTCAAGCTGATGCTGAAGTGGCCGAACCTCTACTACTCCACCTCTGCGTTCGCACCTAGGCACTACCCGCAGGCCATCATCGACTACGCGAACACCCGGGGCGCCGACAAGGTCATCTACGCCGGCTACTTCCCGATGGGCCTCTCCCTGGACAGGATCTTCACCGAGCTCAGGGACGTGCCCTTCAAGGCCGAGGTGTGGCCCAGGTTCCTCCGGGAGAACGCCATCCGGGTACTCGGGCTGGACGCCTGAGACCCGATACCGGCAGGTGCGCTCAGTCCCGCGGCCCGACGACGCCGGCGGCCCGTAGCTTGGCGATGCGCTCCGATGACATTCCCAGTTCGACCAGGACCTCGTCGGTCTGCTCGCCGACCATAGGCGCCATTGACGGAGCCGGCGGCAGGTCGCCCTCCAGGTAGACGGGCAGGGGCAGCTGCTCGGCTCCAACCTCGTCGATGCCGTAGAACGGAAGCCGATGGGCGAACTGCGGGTCGTCCGGCGCGGTCTTCGGGGTGTTCACCGGCGCGATCGGTGTGTCTGCCTTGTCGGAGAAGGCCAACCACTCGGCGCACGTCCTCGTGGCGAAGATGGCCTTCAGCTCCGCCTGCAACTCTGTGTTGTGCCGGGCATGGTCCGCGTACTCCGAGCCAGGCCAGCGCTCGAACAGCTCGGGCCGCCCGACACCCTCGCAGAAGTTCCGCCAGAAAGCCCGCTCGCTGGCCATGAACAGCACGTGGCCGTCGGAGGCCTCGTAGATCTGGTAGCGGACGCCCTCCCACATACCGGCCAGTCCGGGCTCCCGGCGTTCGTGGTCGTCCGAGGCGTTGCCGGTGACCACGTCGGTCGGCCGCTCGTACGCCCGATAGGTCTCGATCCGGTACCAGTCCATGTAGGCCGCCGCATCCGACTGGGCCACCTCCAGGCAGCTGCCCTCGCCGGTCTCCCGGGCCCTGATCACCGCGGCCAGGATGCCCAGCGCGGCGATCATCGGCCCGACGTTGATACCGACGTTGGGCAGGGTGGGAATGCGGGTGAAGCCGTCATCGTCGACCGCCGGTTGGATGAGACCCGCCCACGTGTCGTAGGCGATGCCGTGGCTGGGCATGTCACGGTACGGGCCGGTGGCGCCGTAGCCCGAGAGGGTGCAGAACACCAGGCGTGGATTGACCTGGACCAGGTCGTCGAAGCCGATGCCCAACTTCGCCAGGGATCCCGGGCGCATTGCCTCCAGGACCACGTCGGCGCGGCGGACCAGATCGCGGTAGATCTCCAGGCCCTCGTCTGTCTTGAGGTCGATGGCGATGCTGCGCTTGCCCCTGTGGGTGTGGAGGTGGAGCAGCGAGGTGCCGTCGACGATCGGCCAGGTCATCCGACGTATGTAGTCACCTGACGGTGGCTCCACCTTGACCACGTCGGCTCCCAGGTCGGCCAGGAACGTGGCTGCCAGGCCCGGCCCGAGGAGCGAGCTCTCGACGACCCGGAGGCCGGCCAGCGGCCGGTTGGCGGGCGGCGTGGTTTCGCTCATGTCGGTCAGTCTCCCGTCATGCGGAGTTCCCCGCCAGATCTGACGGTCCGTCAGATTTCATCCTAGCGGCGGCGGTCCACCGGCCATCCGTAGGCTCGGCCCGTGGCCACCCCCATGCACCTGCTGCACGTCATGTCGCACCAGTCGGCCACGCCGCCGCGCATAGGCCGGGAGACCCGGCGACGGGTGTGGGCATTCGCCCGCCCCTACCGGTCCCTCATCATCGGGTTCCTGGGCGTGGTCACCGCCTCGTCCGTCCTGGGCGTGGTCCCACCGCTCCTCTTCCGGGAGATCATCGACGGGGCCATCGCCGAGGGCGATCGCGACCGGCTCACCCTGCTCGGCCTGCTGGTGGTGGGAGCCGCCCTGGCCCAGGCCGTCCTGTCGTTCATCGAGCGCTCGGCCTCGGCCACCGTGGGCGAGGGCCTCATCTTCGACCTGCGCGTGGCCCTGTTCGACCACGTGCAGCGGCTCCCCGTCACCTTCTTCACCCGCACACAGACCGGCGCCCTCGTGAGCCGACTCAACAACGACGTGATCGGCGCCCAGCGGGCACTCACCGGGACGCTCGGCACGGTGGTCGCCAACGCCATCACGGCGCTGACCACCCTGGTCACTCTCTTCCTGCTCGAGTGGCGCATAACCCTGCTGGCCATGGTCCTGCTCCCGATGTTCATCCTCCCGGCCCGCCGGGTGGGCAGGACGGTGGCCGACATCACCCGCGAGGGCATGAACCTGAACGCCTCGATGAACGCCACGATGACCGAGCGGTTCAACGTCTCGGGAGCGTGGCTGGTCAAGCTCTTCGGGCGCCCGGACGACGAACGGGACGGCTTCGCCGGACAGGCCGGTCGGGTCCGGGACATCGGCATCCGCAACGCCCTGTTCAGCCGCACCTTCGTCATCGCCCTCACGCTGCTGGGAGCCATCGGCACGGCGGTCGTGTACTGGGTGGGTGGATCGCTGGCGATCAGCGGCACCATCACCATCGGCACCCTGGCCTCCATGGGGGTCCTCGTCGCCCTGCTCTACGGGCCACTGGCCCAGCTCACCAACGCCCGGGTGGACGTCATGTCGGCCTTCGTGTCATTCGAGCGTGTGTTCGAGGTCCTGGACGCCCCCAACCCGGTGGCCGACGCCGTCGATGCCGTGGACCCTCAGCCGGTCGAGGGGCACCTGGCCCTGCACGGGGTGTCGTTCAGGTATCCGGCGGCAAACGAGACCTCGGTGGCCTCCCTGGAGACGGATCGGGCACCCGGCGAGCCTGGGCGAATGGTGCTGCACGACCTGGACCTCGACGTCGGTCCCGGCCGGATGCTGGCCGTGGTCGGGCCGTCCGGCTCCGGCAAGAGCACCCTGGCCGCACTGATACCGCGGCTCTACGACGTGACGCTCGGGTCGATCACCCTGGACGGCGTCGACCTGCGCGCCCTCCGCCAGGACGACCTGCGGGCCCGGATCGGCATGGTCACCCAGGACCCGCACCTGTTCCACGACACGGTGGGCGCCAACCTCCGGTACGCCCGACCCGATGCGACCGACGCCCAACTGGACGACGCCTGTCGCTCCGCTCGGATCCTGGACGTCGTGCGTGCGCTCCCCGACGGTTTTGACACCATGGTCGGCGAGCGTGGCTACCGGATGTCGGGAGGCGAGAAGCAGAGGCTGGCCATCGCCCGCCTGCTCCTGAAGGACCCGGCCATCGTGATCCTGGACGAGGCCACCAGCCACCTCGACACCGAAAACGAGGCCGCCGTGCAGGAGGCCCTGGCCGTGGCGCTGGCCGGGCGCACGTCGATCGTCATCGCACACCGGCTCTCGACGGTGGTCGACGCCGACGAGATCGTGGTCCTGGACGATGGGCGGATCGTGGAACGCGGCCGCCACGCCGATCTCCGTGACGCCGGCGGCCTCTACGCCGACCTGTGGGAGACGCTCGTCCGTGACGACCTGGCCGCCGACCGTCACGCCGACTGACGGGAAGCCGGCACCCGTACCCGACGGCGCACGCGACGCCGGACACGGCAGACGGGCCGTTCCGGCCGGGCACGCCGGACCGGGTCACCGGTGCCGACGGGTTGTACGTTCCTGACGTTGGCCCTGACACGAGCCACCGGGCCGATCTTCGGCCCGACGGAACGCCCACAGGAGTACCCATGTCCGAAGCGACCCGGTCACCCATCATCATCCTCGCCGGAGCACGCACCCCGATGGGCCGCTTCCAGGGCGGGCTGGCATCCCGGACGGCCACGGACCTGGGCGCCGTGGCGATCAGCGGCGGCCAGGGCGAAGCACTCGTCCTGAGGGTGTGAGTAGAGAAGGCATGGGCGGAGAAGGCATGGATGGCGAATGCGAGAACAGGGAGGGTCTTGGACCGGCCGGTGTCGCCGGCAGGCCGGAAGACGCTCCCGTCGCCCGCTGCGTCCAGGGCGCGCTGCGAGGCCGGCACCGTCGCGGCGTCCAGCTCTTCGCCGGCATCCCCTACGCCGCGCCACCCGTCGGAGAGCGACGGTTCCGGGCGCCGGCGCCGCCCGAACCGTGGGACGGCGAGCGGGATGCCCGCCGGTTCGGCCCGGCCGCACCACAGCTACCCGGTGAGGGCCTCACCAGCCGCGTCCCGATCCCGTGGGACGAGGACTGCCTGACGCTGAACGTGGTGACGCCGGCGTGCGACAACGCCCCGCGACCCGTCTACGTCTGGATCCACGGCGGCGCCTACAAGCACGGCCAGGGCGCCACCCCGTGGTACGACGGCACGTCGTTCGCCACCCGGGGCGACATCGTCGTGGTGACCATCAACTACCGGCTGGGTGCGTTGGGCTTCTGCGACCTGGCCAGCCACCTGGGCGACGACTTCGCCACGTGTGGCATCAACGGCACGCTGGACCAGGCGGCTGCGCTGCGATGGGTTCATGAGAACATCGCCGGCTTCGGCGGCGACCCGGACCGGATCACCATCGGAGGCGAGTCGGCCGGGGCGTTCAGCGTCTGCAACATGGTCGCCATGCCGACCACCAACGGCCTGTTCCACCGGGCCATCGCCCAGAGCGGCGCCGCCCACCACACCTTCGGCCCGGATGACGGCAAGGAGATAGCCGCCCAGTTCCTCGGCCGCCTGGGTAATCCCTCCGCCAACGAGCTCCTGGCCATGGACGTCGGGGCCCTCCTGGAGGCCCAGGAGCAGGTGGCGGCGGACCGCAGCCACCTGCCCGGACGCAACCAGGAGCCCTTCTACCCGGTCTGGGGGCACGAGGCCCTGCCCCGGGACCCACGGGAGCTGATCGCCGAAGGAGCCGGAGCAGACATCGCGATGCTCACCGGCACCAACGAGGACGAGTTGGCACTGTGGGGCGTGACGGGCACCACGGCCGCCGATCTGGACGACATGGTCGGAGCTATCACAGAAGACCCCTCCGGCATGCTGGCCACCTACCGGAGGCGCCTGGACGTCGCCGACCCGGGTTGGCTGGCGTGTGCCATCGGCACCGACCGGGTGTTCCGGATTCCCGCCGTCCGGCTGGCCGATGCCCGCCACGCCAACGGCGCGGACACCTGGATGTACCGGTTCTCCTGGGACTCCCGGGCCTTCGACGGCCAGTTCGGTGCCGCCCACGCACTGGAGATCCCCTTCGCCTTCAACACGATCGACCGCCCGGGTGTGGACGTCTTCCTGGGTCCCGGAGAAGCGCCCACCGCCCTGGCCGACACCATCCACGACGCATGGATCGCCTTCATCCGCAACGGCGACCCGTCGACCGACACCCTCGGCCCCTGGCCCACCTACGACCCGGAACGCCGCCTCGTCATGGACCTGGACGACGGGTGCCGCCTGCTGGACGACCCGGAGGCCGACGAGCGCCGCATCTGGGACGGGCTCGTCAGGTGATTGCACCACCACCCGTGGAACGGGCTGGACATGTGACCGCACCACGGCCTGCGGGACCGTCGGTTTCACCCTCCGGCGTGATCTCATGAACATGCTCATCATGGGCGGCACGCAGTTCAACGGACTGGCGCTGGTACACGAGCTGGTCCGCTGCGGACACGAGGTCACCATCGTGAACCGGGGCCAGACCGAGGCGCCGCTGCCGGACGGCCTCCACCGCCTCTTCGCCGACCGGACCGACCACGACCAGATGCGCGAGGTCCTGGGTGGCCGCGAGTACGACGTCGTGGTGGACATGAGCGCCTACCACCCGGACGACGTCGGACTCATGGTGGAGATCTTCGGAGGGCGGACTGGCCAGTACGTGTTCGCCAGCTCGACGGTGGTCTACGCGGCGTCCGATCATCTGCCCATCACCGAGGACCATCCCACGGAACGCGGCAACCCCCAGATCGAGTACGGCGGCAACAAACTCCTCTGTGAGGACCTGCTGTGGCATGCCCACGTCGACCAGGGCTTTCCGGCGACCGTCGTCTACTTCTCGATGGTCTACGGACCTCGCAACATCATCCCGGACCGGGAGCAGCGCATGTTCGCCCGCCTGGAGGCCGGGCGACCCGTCCTGATACCCGGCGACGGCACGACGGTCTTCCAGGTCGGCCACGTGGACGACCAGGCCAGGGCCCTGGAGGCCATCACGCGGGCGCCGGCGACCGTGGGTAAGCGCTACAACCTCACCGGTAGGCACTTCCAGACCGACCTCGGCTACGTGGCGACGACGGCAGCCCACATCGGCGTCGAACCCGACCTCCGGTTCATACCGGCCGCCACCATGGACGCCCTCTGGGACGGCGAGCTGGACCTAGAGGTGGAGAGTGGCTCGAAGGCCAACATCGACATCCGGACCAGCCCCGAGGCCAGGCAGCGGCAGCAGTCGGTGCGCCACCGGTTCCGGTTCGCCTCGGTGATCCCCAGGTTGGCTCCCAACATCCACCGGTGGAACCGCAACGTGGTGTTCGGCATCGACGCCCTGCGTCGCGACACCGGCTGGGAGCCCCGGCATGACCTGGCCTCGATGGTCGCCCATACGTACGCCTGGCACGTCGAGACCGGCGGCCGCGAGTACGACTGGGCCTACGAGGACGAACTCCTCAAGCTCCTGGGCTGATCAAGCGCTCCCAGCGGCGCGATCAGGTTGACGGTAGGTGGCAGGCCACGAAGTGGTCCTCGCCTAGTTGTCGCATCTGCGGTTCTTCGACGGCGCACCTGTCGAAGGCCAAGGGACATCTGGTCCGGAATCGACAGCCGGATGGCGGGTCGGTGGGAGAAGGAATTTCGTCGCCTAGGACTGCGTCGGCGACGCCGACTGATTGGGCCGGCTCGGGTGCCGAGGCAAGCAGCGCTCTGGTGTACGGGTGGGCCGGGGCCTCGTAGAGGCGATCAGCGTCGCCCACCTCGCAGAGCTTTCCCAGGTACATCACGACGACCCGGTCGCTCACATTGCGAACTACCGACAGGTCGTGGCTGATGAACACGAGGCTCAGGTCGTAGCGGGCCTTCATGTCCTCCAGGAGGTTCAGGATCTTTGCCTGGACCGAGACGTCGAGGGCTGAGACCGGTTCGTCGCAGATCAGGATCTCCGGGTTCACGGTGAGTGCCCGGGCGATGGAGATCCGCTGGCACTGTCCGCCGGAGAACTGGTGTGGCCGGTGGGAGGCCGCCGCTGCCGGGTCGATGCCTACGGCGTGGAGGACTTCTGCGACTCGTTCCCTTCCTTCGGTCCCGATGTCGCCGTCGGACCAGATTTCGAGACCCTCGCTGACGATGTCTTTTACCCGCCGCCGCGGGTTCAGCGACGAGATCGGGTCCTGGAAGATCATCTGGAGTCTCGGCCGCACATCGCGCAGGTCGTTACCTGATAGGGCGGTCAGGTCGATCGCATTGTCGGAGCCGGGG
>JAKURY010000011.1 GCA_022452145.1 Acidimicrobiales bacterium
CACAACGCCCGGAAGTCCGCGATCGCCCGGTCTGGCGGGATCGCCCCGTCCTCCATGCCCTCGAAGAGGATGGCGGGCTTGGCGCAGAGATCGGCCACCCCCGCGGCCCCCGCTACGACATAGTCGCGGATGCGGCCCAGATAGGCATCCAGGGGGAACTCCAGTCCCCCGATGGCCGACTCCCGGTCCGGGAACGGCATCGAATACGCCCTAATCCAGGTGTCATCCACCGCCGCCGAGTTGGTGAATCCGATGATCTTCATGACCGACAGGACCGTGGATCCGAGGTTCAGCAGGACGTCGGCGGTCCGCCCCGACTCCAGCCCCTCGCCGATCCAGCGGAACCACCTGGACTCCGACGTCGGCGTGACCGTTGACGCGTCCACCCTCCCGTAGCCGGCCAGGGTGTTGGCGAACACGATCCGCTTGATCCGATCCGGGTGGCGCACGGTGAGGGCGGCCGCGATGGGTCCCCCCCAGTCCTGTCCGACGAGAGTGATGTCCTGGAGGTCCAGGTGCTCGACCAGAGCCAGAAGGTTCTCGGTGTGGGAGCACAACGTGTACTCCCGGTCCTGGGGCGTCTCGGACTTGCCGAAGCCCATGTGGTCGGGGACCACCACGCGGTTGTGCACCGCCAGCGGACCGATCATGTGTCGGTACAGGTACCCCCAGGTCGGCTCTCCGTGCAGGCAGACGATTGGTTCGGCACCACGCGGCCCCTCGTCCACGAAGTGCTGGACGAAACCATGACCGTCGAAGGTGTGAGGGGCGAACGGAAACGTCGAGTCGAATGTCTCTTCGAGGGGGACCATGGAAACCTCCGGCTGATGGACGGGCTGGAGCGGGCGGGTCACTGCGGTCCGCCGGCGGCCAGCCATGTTGGCAGACGATCCGGCCGGGCACGACACTTCGACCAGGCATCGATGCACCGGGGGAGCCATGGAGAAGCCTGAGCAAGTCGCCCAGATCAAGTTATTCGTGTCCCGCCTCTCTGATGGGGCCTGATGGAGGCCCTTCGTACGCCCGAGGAGCGGTTTGCCGACCTTCCCGACTACCCCTTCGAACCCAATTACGCCGAGATCCGGGACGGCGAGGGCGGCACCCTGCGAGTCCACTACCTGGACGAGGGACCGGCCGATGCGGCACCGGTGCTCCTCGTCCACGGCGAACCGTCTTGGAGCTACCTGTACCGTCACATGGTTCCGATCCTCGTAAATGCCGGCCACCGGGTCGTCGTGCCCGACCTCGTCGGGTTCGGACGTAGCGACAAGCCCACCCGACAGACCGACTACTCATACGCCCGACACGTGGCCTGGCTCTCCGAGCTCGTCTTCGACCACCTCGACCTCCGGGACGCCACATTCTTCGGCCAGGACTGGGGAGGCCTCCTCGGCCTACGCCTGGTTGCCGACGAGCCCGACCGGTTCGCCAGGGTCGTCATCGGCAACAGCGGCCTGCCGACTGGCCATGGTCCGGCCAGCGAGGCATTTCTGCGTTGGCAGCGCTTCTCACAGACCACCCCTGTGTTCCCCGTCGGTGACCTAGTTGGGAGAGCCTGCACCACGGAGTTGTCCGCGGCGGTGGTAGCCGCCTACGACGCCCCGTTCCCGGACGACACCTTCAAGGCCGGCGCCCGCATCTTCCCCTCATTCGTGCCCACCAACCCGGATGATCCTGAGACGGCGCCCAACCAGGCGGCGTGGCGGGTCCTGGAGGCCTTCCAGAAGCCGTTCCTCTGCGCTTTCAGCGACTCGGACCCGGTCACCGCAGGTGGTGACGCCCCCTTCCTGGCCAAGGTGCCCGGTGCCCGAGGGCGCCAGCACCCGACCATCGTCGGCGCGGGCCACTTCCTTCAGGAGGATGCCGGACCGGAGTTGGCAGCAGTGATCCGGGACTTCATTAGCGACACCTCCTGACAGGGGACCAGACCCGTGCACGTCGACGAGATCCCGGTGGCCCATACCCCGGATGGCTACTGGGCGGAGATGCCGGCTCCGGTGCTGGCCGGATGTACGACCCCGTTGCATCCGAATGCACCAGACCTCCGAGGAGCGTGGCGAACAATTCGGGCCGAGATCGACGGTACACCGGCGGAACCCGAGTCACCGTTCGCCACCCACGCGGAGCGGGTCGAGCAGGCGGGGGACCGGGTTGTGGTTTGCAGCGGAGGCGTAACCCACGACATGCGGGCCGACGGCACCCTGGAGAACGGCGTGCACGACGTCAGCGGATTAGGGGGCACAGAGATCCACGTGGTTGCTACCTTCGAGGAGGGGCGGCTGGTCCTACGACCCGTCGACATGGACGTGGAGGTACTCCGCTGGAGGGAAGGCGACCTGATGGTCTGGCAGTTCGGCCCGTCGATCATCGTGTGGATGGAACGGATCGACGGCCCGAAGGGGTGGCGATGACCTCGAAACAACCGACATACGGAACGGTCGACCGCTCCTACGGGATGCGCCTGGCGACGACACCGCCGGACCGGGACGGTCCCATCTGGATGGTCAACCTGATGCGCTACCGGGCCGAAGCCGTGTACCGGGAGGTGTCCGACACCGGGCCAGGCTCCGGTGTGACCGGTGTGACCGGCGTGACCGGCAGGGAGGCCGACGAGCGATACTCGCCCATCGACATACTGCACGACATAGGCGCCAGCGTCGTGTTCATGGGAGACGTAGCTGAGCAACTCCTTGGCGACTCACCTGTGTGGGACCGGGTCGCTGTGGTTCGGTACCCGACCCGGCGGTCGTTCATCGAGATGCAGCAGCGAGAAGACTTCCGTGAGAAGCACCTGCACAAGGAGGCCGGTATGGCCGAAACGATCGTGGCCGGCTGCCTGCCGGTCGATCCACCGGCCGGCCACCTCGGGGAGGTCGCCTGGGATGACGTCGAATACCCGCCCAGCGACGGGGACGGCCCTCTGATGGTGATCCACGTGCTGCGGTTCGCCGAGGGCGACGCAGAGGCCGACATGGCCGCCTACCAGACGACGGCGTTCGCTGTGGCGTCGGCACACGGGGCCCGGATCTCAGGCTGGTTCGGAGTCGAGGGGACCATCATCGGAGACGGTCGACGCTGGGACCAGGTGCGCTTCAACCTCTTTCCCAGCCGGGCGGCGTTCATGGCCGTGGTGGCCGACCCGTCCCGCCTGGAGGCGCAACGGGCCCACCGGGAGGTGTCGATAGCGGACACCTACACCCTCTTGGTGCGTCCCAACGTCGATAACCTCGCCGCTTCAATCCGATCTGCCTGACCGGGTTCCAAGACATGCCAAACGAGTTCGTCCAGGTCGATGCCTTCACCGACCGGCCCTTCAGGGGCAACCCGGCCGCCGTCTGCATTCTGAACGCACCGGCAGAGGAGGAGTGGATGCAGGACGTCGCCCGGGAGATGAACCTCTCGGAGACCGCCTTCTGCCATCCGTCGACGGCGGTAGCGGGGGAGTGGGAACTCCGCTGGTTCACCCCGGGGTCCGAGGTTGACCTGTGTGGGCATGCCACGTTGGCCACCGCACACGTTCTGGCCACGGAGCACGGTTCGACTGACACCATGGGCTTCCACACGCGGTCCGGCCGACTGTCGGCGACCGTAGGAGAAAATGGGGACATCACCCTCGACTTTCCAGTCGACGAACTGGTTCCGGTCGATGTGACAGCGGAGATGGGCGCAGCCCTTGGCGTCGAGGTGTTGGCCGCTGCGTACGGGCGCACCGACCTCCTCCTGGAAGCCGGTGCAGACGCCGACGTGCGCTCCTGCATTCCCGACCTGGGAGCAGTGTCAGCCCTGGCAGAACGAGGGGTGATCCTGACAGCGCGCAACGAGCGAGAGGGCTTCGACGTGGTGTCCCGGGTGTTCGCCCCGAACGTGGCCATACCAGAGGACCCGGTGACCGGTTCCGCCCACACCACGCTGGCCGTCTGGTGGGTACCCCGGTTGGGTAGTGCTGCGTTCCGGGCCGAGCAGGCGTCCCAGAGGGGCGGCGAACTGGAGGTCGAGCTGGTCGGTGACCGTGTGCGCATCACCGGCCGCGCCGTGACCGTCGTGCGTGGGACACTCCTGCCCTGACGGGCTTGTAGCCAACGTGGGACCCAACGGAGGTGTGATGGCTGACAGGACGACCTTGCGGCGGAAGCCGGATCGCTCTGTCACCGACAAGACGGCGATCCAATCGGTGATCGACGAAGCGGTATTCGCCCACGTGGGGATTGTCGCCGGTGAAGGCGAAGCCGCACATCCGGTTGTCATACCCATGCTGCACGCACGCCACGGCGACCGCCTGCTCCTCCACGGATCGCCGGCCAGTCGCCTGCTGCGTGCAGGGAGGGCCGGCGTACAGGTCTGCGTCACTATGACGCTGGTAGACGCCCTGGTGCTGGCCCGTTCCGGATTCCACCACTCCATGAACTACCGCTCGGTGGTGGTCATGGGCGCTGCCACCGAGATCACCGATCATGCCGAGAAGGTGGCGGCACTGGACCGCCTGGTGGAGCACGCGGTTCCCGGCCGTACGGCTCAGATCCGCCCGCCCACGGAGAAGGAGGTGGCGGGCACCCTGGTGCTGTCCCTTCCTCTGGACGAGTGCTCGATGAAGGTCCGTACCGGGCCGCCCATCGACGACGAGGTGGATATGGATGCCGACGTCTGGGCCGGGTTGATCCCACTTCGGGTGGGGGTGGGGGAGCCGCTTCCAGACGAGGTCACCGGCGATGCCACTGTTCCCGGCCACGTCGCCTTCTGGTCGCGGGGCGACCGGTAGAGGACCGGGGCTATGGCCTTCGTCGGGGCGATCGACCAGGGAACCACCAGCACGCGGTTCATGGTGTTCGACCATGCCGGTCGGGTCGTGGCGATGGCCCAGCGCCCCCATGCCCAGCACTTCGACCAACCCGGATGGGTGGAGCACGATGCCGTCGAGATCCTGGTGAACACCCTGGCTGTGGTCGACGAGGCACTGGCCGGGGCCGACCTGACCGCCGCCGACCTGGTGGCTGTGGGCATCACGAACCAGCGGGAGACCGCAGTCGTGTGGGACCGGGCCACCGGCGAGCCGGTCCACCGCGCCATCGTCTGGCAGGACACCCGGACCGACGGGATCGTCGACCGGCTGGCAGGCGATGCCGGTCCGGACCGGTTCCGGGCCACAACCGGCCTTCCGCTGGCTACCTACTTCACCGGGCCCAAGGTCTCGTGGCTGCTGGAGGAGGTGGCGGGCCTGCGGGAACGGGCCGAGGCCGGTGCTCTGTGTGCGGGCACCATCGACTCCTGGCTGCTCTGGAACCTGACCGGTGGCGCCGGCGGCGGCAGGCATGCCAGCGACGTCACCAACGCCTCACGGACCCTCCTGATGGACCTGGGCACGCTCGACTGGAAGCCGGCACTGGTTGCCGAGATGGGCATTCCGGAGTCGATGCTGCCCGAGATCGTTCCCTCCATCGGTCGGTTGGGTATCGGCACCGGTCCGCTGGCCGGCGTGCCCATCTCCGGCATCCTCGGCGACCAGCAGGCCGCCCTCTTCGGACAGGGCTGCCATGCAGCGGGCGAGGCAAAGAACACCTACGGCACCGGCTGCTTCCTGCTCATGAACACCGGCACCGACACCGTGCCGTCGACCAACGGCCTCCTGACCACCGTGGCCGTCCAGGTGGCCGGACAGCCAGCCACCTATGCCCTGGAGGGCTCGGTGGCCATGGCCGGAGCGACCGTGCAGTGGCTACGCGACGGCCTAGGGCTGATCGCCGGATCCGACGAGATCGAGGAACTGGCCTGCTCGGTGGACGACAACGGCGACGTCTACCTGGTGCCGGCCTTCTCTGGGCTGTTCGCCCCACACTGGCGATCCGATGCACGCGGCGTCGTGGTCGGCCTCACCCGCTTCACAGAGCGAGGGCATCTGGCCCGGGCGGCGTTGGAGTCAACCGCCTTCCAGACGGCAGAAGTGCTCGACGCCATGCTGGCCGACAGCGGGGTTGCGATTCCCGAGTTGAAGGTCGATGGGGGCATGGTGGTCAACGACCTGCTGATGCAGTTCCAGGCTGACCTGTTGGGTGTGGACGTGGTACGTCCGGTGGTGGCCGAGACCACGGCTCTGGGTGCTGCGTATGCTGCTGGCCTGGCCGAGGGGTTCTGGTCCGACCTGGACGACATTCGGGCCAACTGGCAGGAGGACCGCCGTTGGGAGCCCGACATGGATGCTGACGAGCGACAGCGGCTCACCATCCGGTGGGCGCAAGCCGTGGAGCGCACTCTGGACTGGGCCTGAGGCGCGACGGCTATCCGGCGCGCTGCCGGGTTGTTGGCTCCGGAACCCCGGGTCAGCGCTTCGATGCCATGAGAATACGCTGGAGGGCCGTGATGGCCGAGTCAACCCCCTATGCAGGTGTTGCCAACGGGGAGTACCACCCGCCGGTTCCGATCCAGATTCCGCCGCTCTGGGCCTGGCCACCCAGGCCGGTCGCCACAGTGCGGTGGTTCATCGGCAGCCTGCTCTACCCCTGGGTCGGCCTCTACCTGATCCTGTCGGTCGTGATCTGGAGGTGGCTCCTGCCCTCTGAGGAGTCCATGGCAACCCTCCGGCTGGGATGGATCCTCCAGATCTGGATCCGTAACCTGGCCCTGCTCACCCTCGTTGCCGGTGGGCTGCACCTGCTGCTGTACCGGCGACGCAGCCAGGACCGAGACTTCAAGTTCAACGGCCGTTGGCCGGTCGAGAGCCGCAGGTTCCTGTGGCGCAGCCAGGTCCGCGACAACATGTTCTGGACGCTCGTTAGCGGGGGGTTCTTCTGGACGGCGTACGAGTCGCTCACCCACTGGGCCTATGCCAGCGGGCTAGTCGGCCGCCCCGACTGGGCGTCGAACCCGGCGTACGTGTTCCTCATGGCCACTCTCGGCGTGGTGCTCTGGTCGACGGCCCACTTCTGGGCCAACCACCGGCTCCTCCACTGGAGGCCGCTATACAGGATCGCCCACCAACTGCACCACAGGAACGTGAGTCCCGGTCCGTGGAGCGGCATCTCGATGCACCCGCTGGAGCACCTCATCTACTTCTCGGTGTTCCTGCTCTGGTGGGTCGTGCCCGTGCACCCCGTGGTCATCCTGGCGTGCGGCATGTACCAAGGGCCCGGCCCGGCCCCGTCCCACTCGGGCTTCGAGCGGGTCCGCCTCGTCCGCCGGTGGTCGGTGCCTGCGGGCGACCTGTTCCACCAGTTGCACCACCGCTGCTTCGAGGTCAACTACGGCAACACGACGACGCCGATCGACAAGGTGACCGGGACCTGGCACGACGGGACCCGCGAGATGGAGGAGCGCCTGAAGGGTCGCCGTCGGACCGAGCAGGTTGTCTGAGGCAGGGACCGAAGGCCCGGCCTGAAGCACTGGCCTCCGGTGACGATAGGAGAGCCGATCTGGGCCACGCTCGGGGCATGAACGAATCCGCCACCAGCCAGGCCGACCAGGTCATCGGTCGCGCCACCAGCGAGTCCACCCCCTGGTGGCCCGATCCCGTCCTGCCGGCCAGCGGTACTCCGAACGTGGTCGTGGTGCTCCTGGACGACACCGGCTTCGCCCACCTCAGTTGCTACGGAGGGCTGGTGGACACCCCCAACTACGACCGCCTGGCTGAACGCGGCCTGCGCTACACCAACTTCCACACCACGGCGCTGTGCTCGCCGACCCGGGCCTGCCTCCTGACCGGTCGCAACCACCACGCGGTCGGCATGCGGGCCGTCTCTAACTTCGACACCGGATTTCCCAACATGCGGGGCAGGATCGCCCGCTCGGCCGGAACCATGGCCGAGATGCTCAGCGACGAGGGTTTCGCAACGTGGGCGGTGGGCAAGTGGCATCTCGCCCCCATGCGCGAGGCATCGGCCGTCGGACCATTCGGAGACTGGCCGCTGCAGCGCGGCTTCGACCGCTACTACGGGTTCATGCAGGGGGAGACCGACCAGTTCCACCCCGAGTTGTACGAGGACAACCGGCTCGTCGACCCGCCCCGCACACCTCAGGACGGATACCACGTCACCGAGGACCTCCTCGACCGCGCCATCGACCTGGTGCGGACCCAGCACACGATGGTTCCCGAGCGTCCCTTCTTCCTGTACTTGGCGTTCGGAGCCACCCACGCGCCCCACCAGGCGCCCGACGCCTACCTCGAGAAGTGGCGGGGACGCTTCGACGACGGCTGGGACGTCGCCCGCCAGCAGGTCTACGAGCGTCAGTTGGAAATGGGCGTCATCCCGGCCGGAACGGAACTGGCTCCCCGCAACCCTGGCGTGGAGGCGTGGGCAGACCTCTCAGCCGAGGAGCGGGCGGTGGCTTGTCGCCTCCAGGAGGCGTTCGCCGCCATGCTGGACCACACCGACGCGCAACTGGGCCGCCTGCTTGACACCCTCGACAACCTGGGTATCGCCGAGGACACCATCGTCGTGGCGCTCAGCGACAACGGGGCCTCCCAGGAGGGCCGGGCCCTAGGTGTGCTTGACTCGTTCCGCCACTTCAACGGTGACGACCAGCCCCTGGACGAAGCCCTGGACCGGCTGGCGGACATCGGTACCAGAACCAGCAGCACCAACTACCCGTGGGGGTGGGCCCAGGTCGGCAACACCCCGGGCAAGCGGTACAAGCAGAACACCCATTCCGGCGGAATCCGCGATCCACTCATCATCTCGTGGCCTGGAGGGATCGAACTCGCAGCGCTGGGCCAGGTTCGGACCCAGTTCCACCATGTGATCGACCTGGCGCCGACCCTCCTCGAACTGCTGGGGATCGCCGCTCCCGGGGAGATCGCGGGGGTTGCCCAGCAGCCCATCGAGGGCACCAGCCTCGCCTACACGTTCAAGCAGAACGCCAACGACGCCGTCGCCGTTCCCACCCAGAAGGAACGGCAGTACTTCGAGATGTTCGGCCATCGCGCCATCTGGGCCGACGGCTGGAAAGCGGTGGCCTTCCACCGGCCCGACACATCGCTGGACGACGACGTGTGGGAGTTGTACCACCTGGACGAGGACTTCTCCGAGTGCAACGACCTGGCAGCGACCCAGCCTGAGCGGCTGGCGGACATGGTGGAGATGTTCTGGGAGGAGGCCGAGCGTTACCAGGTTCTACCGATCATGGACCGCTCCGGGGGCCTGTTCGCAGGCCACCCCACCCCCGGTACCCCTCGGGCCCGAGACCAGTTCGTGTACCTGCCACCCACCCAGCGAGTCCCCATGGACTCGGCACCTGCCCTGGGCTCACGCAGTTGGACCATGCGCTTCGAGGTGGAGAGACCGGTCGGGGACGAGGCCGGAGTCCTCCTGGGATTCGGCACCGTGAACAATGGCCTGGTGGTCTACGTAGACGACGACGGGCACCTCGTATATGACCACAACGCCTACTCGAACCACACGGTGGTGCGTTCTCTGGATCCCGTCCCCGTCGGCTCGAGCGTGCTGGAGGTCCACCAGGATCGGGTTCGGCGCGGGCCCGGACGCGCCCATCTAGTGGTCGACGGCGTCCAGGTGGCCGATGTCATCGTCCCGCTCGTACCGGTCATGGTCTCCTCCATCGGCATGGACATCGGACGCAACCCCACTGGCATCAGCAGTGCCTACGAAGCGCCCTACGAGTTCGCCGGGCGCCTGGCCCGTGTTGAGATCGGCACCACGCGGTCGTTCCGCCCCGAAGAGGAGACTGCCATCGAGCTGGCGGCCGCCGCCGAGATGCAGTGAGGGGCCGATGGCCAGCGACGACGCCCTGACCAACCAGACAGTCGAACTGCTCCAGGCCCTGATCCGCAACGCCTGCGTCAACGACGGAACGCCCGAATCCGGTCAGGAGGTTCGCAACGCCGACCTGCTGGCGGCCTACCTCGGGAGCGCGGGCCTCGACGTCCAACGGTTCGAGCCGACGGCCGGCCGGACCTCGCTGGTGGCCCGTATCGAGGGTTCCGATCCGAACGCCCCCTCGCTCTGCCTGATGGGCCACACGGATGTGGTGCCCGTCAACCCGCACGGCTGGAGTCGGGACCCGTTCGCAGGGGAACTCGTCGACGGCGAGGTCTGGGGGAGGGGCGCGGTGGACATGTTGAACCTGACCGCCGCACAGGCGGTGGTCTTCCGTGCGCTGGCCGACCGGGGCTTCCGCCCGAGGGGCGACCTTGTCTTCTTCGCCGTAGCCGACGAGGAGTCCGGCAGCGCCCACGGTGCCCGCTGGATGGCCGCCAACGAGGCCGACGCCATACGGGCCGACTACGTCCTAACCGAGAACGGCGGGCTCCATTCGGGGACCGATGCGTCGCCCGTCATAAGCGTGAACGTCGCCGAGAAGGGTGCGGCATGGAGGCGGCTGACAGTACGAGGGACCCCCGGCCACGGCTCCATGCCGTACCGGACCGACAACGCCCTGGTGAAGGCGGCCGCCGTGGTCCAACGGCTGGCCGATTACAAGCCGCAGCCCCGCTTCCACGAGCTCTGGCGGGCCCAGGTCGAATCGATGGGCCTGCCTGACGAGGCCCGCGACCAACTCCTGGACGAGGACAGGATCGACGAGTTCCTGGCCGATGTCCCGCACGCCGGGACCGCCGGTCACCTTCACGCCTGCACCCACACCACCTTCTCGCCCAACGTGGGCGAAGGCCCCGGCAAGACAAACGTCATACCCGACCGCGTAAGCATCGACGTGGACATCCGGACCATGCCCGGCGAACACACCGACGAGGTGTCCGCCCATCTTCGCGAGGCCCTCGGTGACCTGGCCGATCACGTGGAGACCGAGGTCATAATCGACGACGCTGCATCGGCCAGCCGGATCGACACCCCGCTCTGGGATGCCTTGGAGAGGTCCATCACGAAGCCGTTCCCGTCGGCCCGCCTGAGCCCCCAGTTCATCGTGGGGTTCACCGACGCCCGCGTCTACCGGGAGATGGGGTCCGTGGCCTATGGGGCCGGCCTGCTCAGCCCATCGATCAGCGGCGGGGAGTTCTCCCGCCGGTTCCACGGCCATGACGAGCGGATCGACGTGGAGTCACTACGGCTTACGACAGGTATGTACCTGGACGTCTGTCAGGACATGCTCGGATGAACACGACTGATCGGCCAGTCGACGGGTTCGACCTGGATCGCGAGACGACACTCACGTCGCTGGGGGACGGCCGGTACGCCGTCGACGTGAGCGACTGCTGGAACATCGGCGACAACCCGAACGGGGGTTATCTGACAGCCATTGCCCTTCAGGCCCTTCGCCGGCTCGGCGACCACCAGGACCCGATGTCGGTGACCACCCACTTCCTGCGACCCGGGTCGGGGGGTCGCCCCGGAGAGGTCCACACATCGCTCGTACGGTCGGGGCGTTCGGTCACGACCGGACGCGCCACCCTGCTCCAGGACGGGACACAGCGCCTCGAGGTGATTGCGGCCATGGGGGACCTGGATACCGCATCCCGGAACGGACACCGCCTGACGATTCCGCCACCAGAGATGCCCCCGGTGGCGGAGTGCGTGGAGCGCGACCTCCTGGAGCAGGGGGTCAGCCTCTTTATCTCGAGTCGCGTCGACCTTCGCGTCCATCCGGACACCTCCGTCGCCGGAAGGTCCTCCAGAGCCGAGACCCTCGGGTGGATCCGCTTCGTGGACGGTCGGGAGCCGGACACCCTGGGCGCCGTCCTGTTCTCCGACGCCTTTGCCCCGTCCATCTTTGCCCTCCTGGGTCGCGTCGGCTGGGTACCGACAATCGAGCTGACCGTGCACGTCAGGGCGAGGCCCTCACCGGGTTGGATGATGGGGAGGTTCGTCACCGAGGACCTCCAGGACGGCCGGATGATCGAGGACGGCTACCTCTGGGATGCCGAGGGCCGCCTCATCGCACGATCCCGCCAGCTGGCCATGCTCCTACCGGACGCCGGTGAGGGCGGCTGAGCGAACCAGGTCTGGGAACTCAGGTACCAGACCACTCCGGAGGGCGCTTCTCGGCGAACGCCCGTGGGCCCTCCCGGGCATCGTCTGAGGCGAAGACCTTCTCCTGGAGTGGCCGTTGTATCGCCCACAGCTCCTCCTCGGTGGCGCCCTGTGTGGCCCGGATGACCTGCTTGGAGGCGGCGACGGCCAACGGCGCGTTCCGGGCCACGCGCTCCGCCAGGGCCAGGGCTTCCTGGAGCGCCTGGCCCGGCTCGGTGAGGCGTGCAATCAGGCCGTGGTCGGCTGCCTCCTCGGCGGTGATGGGATCGGCGGTTATGGCCATCTCCATGGCCTTGCCGTAGCCGACGCGGCCGGGCAGGCGGAACAGCCCCGCCCCGGCGGCCAACAGGCCTACACCGACCTCCGGGATGCCGAGCTTCGCCCCCTTGGCCGCCACCAGCAGGTCGCACGACAGGGCCAACTCCAGTCCGCCGGCCAGGGCGAAGCCCTCGATGGCACAGATGAGGGGCTTCTGGGCTCCGTTCCGGACGAACTTCAGCATGGGGCCGATGTCCTCACCGCGGGTGAAGGCCTTCAGATCCATGCCGGAGCAGAAGCCCCGTCCGGCTCCGGTGACCACGCCGGCGGTCAGGCCGGGATCGTCGTCTAGGTCCTGCACGGCGTTCCAGAGCCCGTTGGAGAGGTCGCCGTTTATGGCGTTCATGGCGTCTGGCCGGTTCAGGGTGATGACCAGAATCCGGTCGCGACGCTCGGTCAGGACTGCCGGCTGATCGGTCTCGTTCGTCTCGCTCATGTAATGGTTCCTCGTGATTCGTCAGCTCGGCCGCGTGGGCCTACTTGGGGGGCATCCGGATGCCACCGTCCACCCGGATGACCTCGCCGTTCATGTACGGATTGGTGATCAACTCCATGACCATGTAGGCCAACTCCTCGGCCGACCCGAGTCGCATGGGGAACAGCACCGACTGGCCTAGATGGGCCTTGAAGGCGTCGCTCTGCTCGCCCTCCCCGTAGATGGGGGTGTCGATGAGGCCGGGGGCGATCGTGTTGACTCGGATTCCGGCCACAGCCAGGTCCCGGGCGATGGGCAGGGTCATGCCGACGATGCCGCCCTTGGAGGCCGAGTAGGCGGCCTGGCCGATCTGGCCGTCGAAGGCGGCAACCGATGCCATGTTGACCACGGCTCCCCGCTGGCCGTCCTGGTCCAAGGGCTCGGTGCGTGCCATGGCAGCAGCAGCACGACTCAGAACGTTGAACGAGCCGATGAGGTTCACCCGGATCACGAACTCGAACTTCATCAGGTCCATGGGTTCGTTGTCCCTCGAGATGGTGCGACCCGGGTGGCCCAGACCGGCCGAGTTCACGAGCGCCCGCAGCGGGCCCATCTCGGACGCGGCGACCACAGCGGTGTCGGCGTCATCCGTGCTGGTCACGTCACAGTGGACGAAGAGGCCGCCAAGTTCAGTGGCCACGGCCTGGCCGCGGTCGTCGTTCAGGTCGGCGATGACGACGCGGCTACCTGCGGAGGCAAGCTGTCGGGCGCTGGCTTCGCCGATGCCGGATGCTCCGCCGGTGACGACGGACGAGCTGCCTTCGAGGTTCATGCGTGGCATGGGGGACTCCTGGACTATTCGGGTGGTCGGTCGTATCGGCCGGTCAGCCGTGGGGGAGGAGCACGGTGCGGGCTTCGGCACCCGCCTTGAGGGCGTCGAAGGCGCCCTGGAGTCCGTCCAGGCCGGCGGTGTTGGACACCAGCTCGTCGAGTCGGAACATGCCCTTCAGGTAGAGGTCGGCGATCAACGGAAAGTCCGCCCTGGGCCGGCCGCCACCTGCCCGGATGCCCAGGAGGTTCTTGTTCTGGTGCAGGGCCTGGAACGGATAGGTCACCGTCGCAGTCAGGTCGGGGACCCCGACGGCACAGATGTTCCCCCCGGGCCGGACCATCGAGATGGCATCGGCAAGCAGCTTCGTGCTGCCCACCACTTCGAAGGCGTGGTCGACGCCACTGGTGCTGGTCTGCTGCACGGCGGCGATGGAATCGAAGTCGTCGCCTTCGGCCAGGATGAAGTCGGTGGCACCGAACTCGACAGCCATTCGCTCCTTGGACGCCACCCGGTCGATGGCGATGATCTGGGACGCTCCGCTCAGCCGGGCCGCCTGGATGACGTTCAGCCCGACCCCGCCCGCACCGATGACCACCACCGTGTCGCCCAACTCCACGCGTGCACGGTTGAACACGGCACCGGCACCGGTCATGACCGCGCATCCGATGAGGGCTGCAGAACTTAGGGGTACCTCCTTCGGGATTGGAACGGCCTGGTTCTCGTGGACGATCGTCTCCTGGCAGAAGGCGCCCAGGTTGGCGAATCCCCAGAGTTCCGTGTCGCCCTCGGTGTGGGTGTGGCGGAGGCCTCCGAACCCGCAGTTGCCGGGGTCACCGGCCTCACAGGTCGGGCAGTGACCGCAGTTGCCGAACGTCGAGAGCACCACATGGTCCCCGACGGCGCAGTAGGTGACGGCGGCGCCGACCTCCGCCACCACACCGGCGGCCTCATGGCCGGGCACCAGCGGAGTCGGCATGTAGTACTTGCCCGTGACGCAGCTCAGGTCGCTGCCGCACACGCCGGCCGCCATGACCTCCACCCTGACCTGGCGTGGCCCGACTGCGGCAGCGTGCTCGATGTGCTCGGACAGGCGGACGTGTTCTTCGCCGTTCCCCTCCTGGATGAGTCCCAGCATCCTCTGGCGGCTCCCGTGTCGTCGTAGTCCGCGCTGCGGCAGAGGTGAGCATTGTCCACCTCGACGGGCCTCCGGGCCAATACGCGGCGCAGTATGTCTCGGTTCAAGCCAGCCGCCCGATTCTTATGGGCGGCGTGCTACCGGGACAGTGAATTCCAGAACTCCAGCAGGGTCCCGGCCGACTCGCCGGGACGCTCACACATCCACCAGTGACCAGCGCCCTCCAGCGGAGCGTGTCGGGCGCTGAGCCGGTCGGCCATCTCGGCGGCCCTTCCGGGCGGGCCCACGTAGGGATCTTCCGACGGGTCGACAGCCAGTCCCGGCGGGAGGTCGGCGGCGGCGAGTGCCTCGCCGAGCTGGGCCATCACCGGCTGGGCTCCAGTGCGGTAGAGGGGCAGGATGCAGGCGGCGATGCTGTCGATGGAGTCAGCTACATCTGCTGCGGCGGCGGCGGCCATGCCGAGGGAGGCCATCATGGCGATCCGTTCCTCCCGGGTGCCGGCTCGCATACTGGCGACCACCTGTTCTCCGACGTCGGGGGTCTGCCAGAGTTGAGCCATGTCGTGCCACACGTAGTCCGGATGGATGAGCCCTGTGCAGTCGCAGGCCCAGGATCGCACCAGTTCAGGTCGGACGGACAGCAGGCCGAACACGTGACCAGCTCCCCAGTCATGGCCGATGACGTCCACCGGGCCGCCACTGGTCTCCACGACGGACTCCAACTCCCGCACCAGCCAGTCGCGGTATTCGGAGCGGGTGGCTCCCCAACCGTCGGGAGAGGGTGAGCCGAAGCCCGGAGGCGAGAGCAGGACGATCCCGTCGACACCCCGGTCGGTCAACTCTCCTACGAGGTCCGACCAGATGGCATCCGTCTCCGGATTTCCGTGTACGAATACCTTGGACATACTGGCTCCCCTTGTGAAGTTTCTGCTTGCTGGTCCGCAGCGCTTCGAACCCTCTTCTGCCAGATGGCATGGGAAAGGTCCCCCGGTCAGATGCCTTCCGCCATGGCGAGAGCTCAGCCCCGCTCTGTCAGGTCGTACTCGGCCATGAAGTACGGGGTATCGGGATCGAAGTTCGTGAGGGTGACGGGACCCGTCACCCGCCCGACCGGTCGGACGCCGGCGCCCACGACATCCGTGGCGTCATCGCCCAGGTCGGCCCGACCGCCATCGATCAGGGCAAGCAGGTCGGCCACCACCTCCGGCTGCTCGTCGAGTACGTCATGGCGCTCGCCTATGTCAGTCTCCAGGTCGTAGAGCCGGAACCGCTCGTCGGTCCACTTGCGGACGTGGAGTTTCCAGCGACCGAGGCGAACGGCCTCGATGTTGCCTCCCAGGATGTAGAAGAAGGGCCTCGTCCCGGGGCCATCGCCCCCGGAGAGCAGCCCTCCCAGGTCCCGACCGTCCAGCGTCCTGTCGTCCGGGACCGCCACCCCGCACCATCCGGCGATCGTGGGGTACAGGTCCATGGCGTTGGCGACGTCGGCGACCACCCGACCCGATGGCACGGTGCCCGGCCAGCGGACGATGCAGGGGACCCGCTGGCCTCCCTCCCATGTCGTTCCTTTGGAGGCGCGCAGTGGGCCGTTGCTTCCGCCACCGTCGCGGATCAGGGCACCGTTGTCGCTCGTGAACACCACCACGGTGTCCTCGTCGATGCCAGCCGACAGCAGTTCCGCCAGGAGGACGTCGGTGGACCAGTCGATGCAGTGCACTGCCGCGCCGTACCGGCCGTTCCGGGAGTCCTGCACGAAGCGGTCCCGGACGTAGATCGGCAGGTGGACGTACATGTGGGCCAGGTAGAGGAAAAACGGACGGTCGCGGTTGGCCCTGATGAATCGAACGGCGTCGTCGACGTAGCGCTCGGTCAGGGCTGCCTGGTCGGGCTGCTGCTCGACCACCTCGGCATCCAGCATCAGGGGTAGCGGAGGTCGCTCCTGCAGCATCGGGGCGTCGTCCGGCACCGGTGTGCCGAGCCGGGCCATGATCTCCCGGTACGGACGATCCTCGTCGGGCCACGCCTGCCGACCCATGTCGTTGCTGTACGGGAGCCCGAACCAGCCGTCGAAGCCGTGTCGCGTCGGCAGGAACTCGGGCTGGTCCCCACAGTGCCATTTGCCGATCAGGCGGGTGGCGTATCCGCCGTCCTGCAGGAGCCTCGCGATGGTGATCTCGTCGGGATGCAGCCCGTGGGCCTGCCCGGGGAAGAGAACCGGTGCGTTGTCGATGCTCCTGCCGCCGAAGCCGACCCGCAGGGGGTAGCTGCCGGTGAGCATGGCGGCCCTGCTGGGCGAGCAGACCGGAGAGGCCATGTAGAAGTCGGTGAACCTGACCCCGTCGTCGGCCATCCGGTCCAGGGCCGGGGTGTGGTGCTGCGTCGACCCGTAGCAGCCGAGGTCGCCGTAACCCAGGTCGTCGCAGTTTATGAGGATGACGTTCGGTCGACGGGCCATCGTGCCTCCGTGGTCGAAGCGATTGTCGTGGCTGACAACCTCGACGGCCCAACCGGGACCCGGATGCCGGTTCGGGCCATGGCCGCCGGGTCGGGTCGAGACCATTCGGCGGGGCTACGGTCGGCGGCCATGACGAACGAATCCAGCCAGGAATCCAGCCAGAAGGGGCTCAGCCAGAAGGTGGAGATGGAATGGGAGACGCCGTCCCATGACCAGATAATCGAGATCTCGCGGGGACACGTCATGGGCATGGAGATGTCCGACGACGATGCGGTCTGGTGCGTCGCAGGAATGCACCACGTGTTGCTCCACACCATCGGACGACGGTCCGGCGATGAGCACAAGGTGGCGTTGCCGTTCTGGCGGGACGCCGACGGGCACCGGATCGTTGTGGGTTCGTTCGCCGGTTCCACGAGCGACCCGTCGTGGGTCCTGAACCTGCGGAACCGTGAGGCCAATCCCCGGGTGAAGGTCCGGATACAGGGTGGCATGTTCTGGTCCGAGCACGTGGTGCTCGACGGCGGCCCCGAGCGTGACGCCCTGTGGGCAGCCCTGCTTGAGGACCGGGCCTGGTACGCCGACTACCAGGCGAAGACGGATCGGGTGATTCCGTTGGTCCGGCTGGCCGAAACCGAGGCCATCACGGACTGATCCCGGTCGGCCGGGACCGGGACCGTTACAGCCCGTACCGGTCCGGTACAGGTCCGGCCAGCCGGCCGATTGACATCCGTAGCGGCGACGGTGGCGGTTCCTCGCCGTCGGAATCGAAGAACGGTCGGTCGCCCTGCACCGTTACCCGGTGGCCGCGCCGCTCGTCAGGCCAGTAGTCCCAGATGGCGAAGTGCTGGACCCGGCGGTTATCCCACAACGCCACGTCGTTGCGTTCCCAGCGGAGGCGAATCTGGAACTCTGGCCGGGCGCAGTGTGCATGGAGGTGGGACAGCAGGTCGTCGCTCTCGGCCTCATCCAGGCATTCGATCCCCACGGTGAAGGAAGGGTTCACGAAGAGGCTCCGCCGGCCGGTCTCGGGATGGGTCCGGACCACCGGGTGGAGCGCCTGGGGATAGGCGGTGCCCTCATCGACGGCACCCCTGTCGGCGTAGCGACCCCGGTAGACGTGCTCCGAGCCGTGGCGGGCCGACAGGCGGCACAGGCGTTGCCGCAATTCCGGTTGGAGGGTGGCGTAGGCGGCCTCCATGTCGGCGAAGAGGGTGTCCCCGCCGCCCCCCGCGGGCAGCACGTGGACCTGGAGCATGGTGGCCGACGGTGGCTCCTCGTCACAGGAGACGTCGGAGTGCCAGCCGTTGCCGTTGGAGATGGGGGAGTCGCGGTGCGTCCGGATGAGGAACACGGCCGGGTTCTCGTGTTCGGCGGGGGCCGCCGGATGCTCGTGGAGTGGCCCGAGGCGTAGGGCGAACTCCACCTGGGCCGCTGCTGCCATCGTCGTCTGCTCCCTGAACACCAGCACGCCATGGTCCAGGAACGCCCGGTGGAGGATGGCGAATCTGGCGTCGTCGACGCCCTCGGCCAGGTCGATCCCCCGGACCTCTGCACCCAGCACCGGCGTGACCGGCGTGATGGTGATCCCGTGTGTCATGGGAGGCCGGCTCCGGGGTGTTCCACGAGGGTCGTCCAGATGCAGCCGTCACCGGAACCCGCCCGGTCGGATCCGGCGCCCGGGGCGGTGACGATGAACAGGGTCTGTCCGTCGTCGCCACCCAGGGTGCAGGCGTAGGCCGGCTGGGGTGTGGGCATGCGATCCGTGACCGTGCCACCCTCGAGTACCCGGACTACGCCGGACCCGGCGGCGTCGGCGAACCAGATTCCCCCGCCGGAGTCGAGGGTGCACCCGTCGGGGGCGGTACCTGGCACCGACGCCCACTCGCGACGTTCCCCGGGTCGCCCGTCGGCATCCAGAGCGAAGGCGGAGAACCTGGCCCCGAAGGTCTCGGCGACGATGAGCGTGTCGCCGTCGGGAGTGATCACCGAGCCGTTCGGGAAGAGCAGGTCGTCCGGACCCGGTTCGACGGCGCCGTCCTGCCCGATGACGGCGAGGGTGGCGGACCGGGGATGGCCCCGGTCATGCTCGATGTCCCATCCGAAGTTGCCCACATAGGCGGTTCCGTCGGCGGCCACGACCATGTCGTTGCAGTGCCAGGTGGCGATCTCCGAGAGGTCGGCGTGGACGGTGACATCGCCGTCCACTACGCGAAGGACCCGTCGCGTCGTCATGGCGACCACCAGGAGCGAGCCGTCCGGCAGCCAGCCCAGGCCCGACGGCTGCTCCGTGCCCAGGTCCAGGATGGTCTCGCGTTCCCCGAGAGCAGATACCGCGTACACGCGGCTCTGGTAGAAGTCGCTGTACCAGAGGCGCCCGTCGTGCCAGCGGGGCCCCTCACCGAAGTCGAGGCCGTCGACCAGCAGCTCAAGTTCCGACACGATGACCTCCGAGGCGTCCATCGCAGGCGGCGTGTTGCAGCCGCCGGCCACTTGTGTGCACCGCCGACCATACGGCCGGTGCAGGTGTTTGGAGAAGGTGGGCCTCGAGGTGGGAGGCCCGTCTAGCCTCCGTCCGAATGGGCTTCCGATCACTCTCGCCCCACGTCTGGCCCATCTACGCACCGTGGATGGCGGCCAGCCTCGGTATGAGCATTTTGCTCGTGGCTCTCCCCATCTGGCTGCTCGGTGGGGGATACGGGTACGTGGCGACCAGCGTGGTGGTCGGCGCAGGAGGTGCCGGGGCCGCGGCCGGTGCGTGGCTTGTCGGCCGCTCGACCGACCGCTGGGGCCCGGCGCGGGTGGCCACCGGGTCACTGTCTCTGATGGTCGTCGCCTCGGCCACCATGGCCCTCGTCGGACACGTTCTCGTGCTCGGGTTGGGCCACTTGGCGTTCGGCGTCGGTTCCATAGGGGTGATGCTCTCCCGCCAGGCTGACCTGACCCGCCGCATTCCCGTGTGGCTACGGGGGCGGGCCATGTCCATGATGGGTGGCTCCATGCGCCTCTCGGTCCTCGTCGGAACCGCATGTGGGGGAGTGCTGGTCGACTTGGTGGGCGGCCGGTGGACCATCGCGGCGGCAGGCCTAGGAGCGGCGATCGGGCTTCCGGCAGTCATCCCGACCGCTCGTCGGCCGGAGCGGGAGGTTGTGCCGACCGGTGCGGGCGGACCGGGACTGGCGACCGTGGTCCGTAACGAGACTCGACCGTTGCTGGCGGTCGGCGTGTTCGGAGCGCTGGCCATGGCAGCCCGGGAGGGACGGATGGTCATACTCCCGCTGGTCGGGGTGGCCCTGGGTCTCCGCCCCTCGGCGATCGGTGCACTCGTGGCCGCCGGTTATGCGGCGGACCTGCTCCTTTTTCCGGTGTCGGGATACGTGATGGACCGCCTGGGACGCCTGGCGGCCATGGTCCCGGCCTACGGCCTCCTGGCCGCCGGGTTCCTCCTCCTGGCATCCGCCGACACCTCGGCCGGTGTGCTGGTTGCTGGGGTGGTGATGGGGGTGGGCAATGGCCTCAGCTCGGGTTCCCTGTTCACCCTCGGAAGCGACGTGGCGCCCGTGGAGGGAACCGCCTCGTTCCTGGCGGCCGTCTCGGTACTCATTGACACGGGACGGATCATGGGCCCGTTGCTGGTCGGCGTAGTGGCCGACGCACTGGGCCTGGGGGCTGCGGCTGTCGCTCTCACGGTCGTCATGGTCGCGGGCGTGCTGTGGCTCTTGACCGTGGTGGGGGAGACCTCGGACCGGTCAACGGGTGTCGGTACGGGTAGCTCCGGGTCGTAGGTTCCGAACCATGGAGGTTCTGCCCACCCCGGAGTACCTCGACTTCGCTGTGGCGGGCGGGTCCTGAGAATGGGTCGCTCCATCCTGATCGCCGGTGGTGGCATAGGTGGGCTGGTCGCGGCGCTGTGCCTGAATCGGGCTGGACACGACGTGACGGTCTTCGAGACCGTGTCCCAGCCACGGGAGTTGGGTGTGGGCATCAACTTGCTGCCCCATTCGGTGAGGGTGCTCCACGACCTGGGTCTGGAGTCGGATCTGGCGGCCTCCGCGGTGGCCACCTCCGAGCTGCGGTTCTGCTCAGACGACGGTGTCCTGATCTGGTCAGAGCCCCGTGGTCTGGCTGCCGGCAATCCATGGCCCCAGTACTCGATCCACCGGGGGCGCCTCCAGATGGTGCTCCTCGATGCTGTACGCCGGACCCTCGGACCCGACCGAATCCTCACGGGCCACCACCTCGACGGCTTCGACCAGGACAAGGACGGGGTGCTGGCCCGGTTCGTGGATCGTCGTTCGGGCGTCCTGGTCGGTGAGTACGAGGGGGAGGCCCTGGTCGGCTGCGACGGACTGCACTCGGCGCTGCGCCGCTCGTTCGTGTCCGACGAGGGTCCGCCCCGCTACTCGGGGCTGGTGCTCTGGCGGGGTGCCGTGGAGGCGCCGCCGTTCCTGGACGGAAGGACCATGTTTATGGCCGGCCACGACCGGCAGAAGGCCGTCGTGTACCCGATCCGCGGCCCCGTCGAACCCGGTGGCACCGTCCTCACCAACTGGGTGGCCGAGCGCCCGGTGGACGTCGACGTCGCCACCGCCGACTGGAATGCGGCGGTCGATCCCGCCGACATAGCCCCCTGGTTCGCCGACTGGGACTTCGGCTGGATCCACGTCGGCGAGCTCCTATCGTCCACCGAGGTTGCCTACGAGTTCCCCATGGTCGACCGGGATCCGCTGGAACGGTGGAGCTACGGCCGGGCGACCCTGCTGGGCGACGCAGCCCATCCGATGCGGCCCAACGGGAGCAATGGCGCCAGCCAGGCAATCCTGGACGGCGAGGCTCTGGCTGTCGCCCTGTCTGCCGACGTCGGGGTCGCCGCTGCGCTGGAGTCCTATGACGCGGACCGTCGGGAACCGACCAGCCGCCTCGTGCTCGCCAACCGCCAGGCCGGCCCAGAGCGGGTCATGCAGTGGGTGGAGGAGCGCTGCGATCGTTCCTGTCGCGACCGGCACACCTGCGTTCCCACCGGTGAACTGGAGCACGAGGCGAACGCCTACAAGGAGCTGGCAGGTTTCGACCTGGCCACACTCCAGGCCCTGTCCCACGATCGAACCCCCACCTGAACGCCGAGCCGAGGAGTACCCCATGCCCCACGTGATCCACGCCCTGGATCGAGCCGATGCCGGTGACCTCCGCGCTGCGACCCGGCCGGAGCACCTGGCCTACGTCGGAGGCTTCGACGTCCTCTACGGTGGACCCCTGCTGGAAGACAACGGCCGGATGTGCGGTTCTTTGATCGTCCTGGACGTCGACTCCCGGGAGGCGGCCGAGGAGTTCGCGGCCGGGGATCCCTACGCCGTGGCAGGCCTGTTCGAACGGGTCACGATCACAGGCTTCAGGCCCATCCTGGGTACCTGAGGGCGGCCCCGTGCTCACGTGTCAGTCGAGGCCGGCCAGGAAGTCCAGCATGGCCGGATTGACCACGTCGGGCGCTTCGAGGTTGCTGGTGTGGCCGGCGCCGGGCACGACCACGAAGGTTGACGGTCCTGAGAGCGATTCCGATACGAGGCGCCCCCGCTCCAGTGGGATGGCCATGTCGGCGTCGCCGTGGAAGACGATGCTCGGACAGGTGATCTCCCCGAGGCGGTCGACGATCGAGTCCCGCTCGAAGAGGCAGTTCTTGGCCCCCACCCAGGCGGCGATCGGTTTGGAGGTCCACTTGCCCCGCCAGTAGCGGGCGTCGTCGTAGCCGGGGGCGAACAGGGTCATCTCGAGGGCGTCACCGATCTCGCCGGTCAGGCCCATGGCGCTTGCGGCGTCGAACAGTCCCTGGTACTGCACCCGGTCCTCGTCGGAGAGGGTCTCGGCCTCGGTGTCGACTAGGACCATGGCCCGGACCCGCTCGGGGGCGGTGAGGGCGGCCCGCAGCGTCAGGAAGCCGCCCTGGGACATGCCGCCGAGCACCGCCCGGTTGATGCCAAGGTGGTCCATTAGTCCGAGCACGTCACCGGCAAGGTCCCAGTAGTCGAAGGGCTCGGTGTGAGCGGTCTGCCCCCAGCCCCGCTCGTCGTAGGTGACGACCCGCCATCCGGCTCCGCTCAGCGGTCCCACCTGGTGGACCCACATCTCATGGCCCATGGTGAAGCCGTGGCTGAGCAGGATGGCTGGCCCGTCGCCGCCGGTGTCCAGGTAGTGGATGGTCTGGCCATTCACGTCGGCAAAGGGCATGGCATGTCTCCTCTGGTGGATCATGTCGGTACGACTGGTCGACCGTACCGTCGGCAACGTTCTGTAGGTGAACCCGCAGTTTGGGAGCCGCGCAACACCAGGTACCTTGCCAGCAAGATAGCATCGGAGTACCCTCCGGACATGCCGACGGCGACCCTCGGGCTCCTCCTGACCCGCCTCGGGCGGCTGAACGAGCAGTTCCTGGCCGACCACCACCGACGACACTCCTGCACGTCGGCCGAGGCGGTGGTGCTGATGCTGCTGGCGAACAACGACGCCGAGGCAGTCAGCCCGACGTTCATTAGGGAGTGGATCGTCCAGACCTCGGGTGGTCTCACCGCCACCCTGCGACGACTCGAGCGGCGCGGCTGGATCAAGCGCCTACCGGACCCGGCCGACGGTCGTGGTCTCCTGGTCGCCCTCACGGAGGCAGGATCCGCCGCACACGACCTCCAGTTCGACGACCTCGTCGACCGTTACAACCTGGTATTCGCCGACATCGACGACGACGCCGGCCTGGCCGCCGTACGGGGCCTCATGCGGGGTTACGAGCGACTGCAGGGCATCGCGTCGAGCGCCTGGTGGAGGCACCATTCAGATCGGCACGCGCCAGGACCGGGGAGTACACGCCCATGACCGACAGCACGACCATGGGCCTTCGACTCCGACCACTGTCGGGACGCATCGGCGTCGAGGTGCTGGATGCCGACCTGGGGCTCCTGCTGTCCGATGGCACGGCCCGGCGGGAAGTTCACCGGGCGATGCTCGACCACCACGTTGTCGTCATGAGGGGGCTCCACCCGACGCCCGAGGAGCACATCGGCCTGGCCGGAGCGTTCGGCGACCCGGTCGAACCGGAGGCTCACCTGCCGAGGCACCCCGACCATCCGTTGATCTGCCGGTTCGACAGCGCAGGCGGTTACAAGGCCGACAAGTGGCACACCGACGGGACCTTCCGAGACGTAATCCCCAGCGCCGCCGTTCTCTGCATGCGAACCTCGCCCGGGACCGGGGGAGACACGATGTGGACGAACTGCTGCGCGGCCTACGACGACCTCTCAAACGGCATGAAGGGCCTGTTGGACGGTCGGAAGGCCCTTCACGAACAGACAGCGGACGCCAAGGCCGTCCATCCGGTGGTCGTGACCCATCCGGAGACCGGCCGGCGGCTGCTCTTCGTGAACGACATCTTCACCCGGGGCATCATCAATCTGCCGCCCGAGGAAGGCCTGGCAATCCTCCCGTTCCTGCTCCGCCACGTGACTCGGCCGGAGTTCACCTACCGGCACACCTGGGCCGAGGGCGACGTGGTGGCCTGGGACAACCGCAGCACGCAGCACTATGCCCTGTTCGACTTCGACGGCCAGCGGGTCGTTGAGCGGGTCCACCTTGCCGGTGGACCGATGACCGCCTGAGCCGGGCCTCGTTCCGGGGGACCCGTGACAGTCGGCTATCGCAACCCATTTCTGGCCAATAGCCAGAACCCCATTGCCCATGGCCGCTGCGACCAGCAGGACTGCACGCCCATCGCCGGGGCGTTGCCGGCCGGAGGCCCCAAGGTCGGCGAGGTGCTGGGCACCGGGGACTTGCAGCACACCTGGCTGGGCCCGGGTCACTTCGGAGGCCTCATCTCCGGCGAGTATCCCGACGGGCGGCGCGTCATCTGGAGCAACGGTCGCGAGAGAGTGGTCAAGCTGGACTACGAAACCCTCGAGGTGCTGTCCACCCTCGACGTCGGGGACGGCGATCCGTCCACGAGGGAGGAGTGGGAAGCGGGCGTCGCCGGGCTGGACGACCTGTCCGGCGACGAGGCCATCGGCCACGCCGTGGACCTGGCCTCCCGTTTCATGACTGGCCTGGATGGCGTCTACGCCCTGCTGGACCTGGACAACACGTTGTTCCTGGGCCGCAAGTCCTGCGCGGTCGCGTACGCCGAAGTGGATCCCGGAGACCGTTCGTCGGCGATCGTCGAGAAGGCACGCTGGGACAAGCCCGATGGGATCGAGGGCTTCTTCGTCGGGGTGAACATGACCCCGGACGGCCGACTGGTGTTGTCCACCGACCACGGCTGGCTGGTCAGTCTGGCCCGGGACTTCTCCGACCACGTGGCCATCCGGATTCCCGGCGCCGCCGAGGAGGCGGCCGACCACTGCGCCCGAATGGAGGCCCAACGGGGCAACACCGGCTACGGCTGGGTACGGACAAGCCTGTGCTGCGACGACGCAGGGGGCATCTACATCAGCTCGGTGGACCACACCCACCGCGTGGTCTGGACCGGTGACAGGTTCTCCCTGGACGAGGTGGATGGCGCCTGGAGTGCGGCCTACCGCAACGGGACCGGTCACGGCTCGGGCACCACACCGTCGCTCATGGGATTCGGCCCCGACGAGGACCGGTTCGTGGTCATAGGCGACGGCGACGAGGTGGTGAACATCACCCTGTTCTGGCGCGGTCGGATCCCCGACGACTGGACGCAGCTCCCGGGGGCCCCGTCACGTCGCATCGCCGGAATCGGGCCGGCCAACATGGGCGATCCGGCCCTGCCGGCCATCCAGACCGAGCAGTCGATAACCGTGTCCGGGTACGGGGCCATGACGGTCAACAACGAGCCGGGCTCCCGCCCGGACTGGCTTCCGGCCCGTGGCGCCCGACTGCTGTGCTTCTTCCTTGGCCACCACGAGCAGTACACGCCCTTCGGCCTGCACAAGTACGAATGGGATCCGGAGGCCCGGGAGTTCCGGGAGGCCTGGGTGAACACCGTGGTGAGCTCGCCGAACTCGGTGCCGTATGTCAGCCAGGGGTCCGACACCGTGTACACGTGTGGGACGAGGGCCGGCCGCTGGACCATAGAGGCGTTGGACTGGACGACCGGCGGGGCCCGTGGGCACTGGGTGCTGGGTGATTCCAGGTACAACACCCTCGGAGGCGGGGTCCACCTCGACGAGGAGGGGCGGGTCCTCTTCGGCAGCATCTTCGGAAAGACCCGGATCCTGCGCTGAATGCGAGGCAACCGTGTGACAGTGCTGCGGACCGGCTACAACAGACCCGTGGAACGGCCACCGGATCGGCGCGTCGAGGCGCTCGAAGCCCTGGACGGAGGGGTATTCGATGCCCTGGTGGTGGGTGGCGGGATAAACGGCGCCGTCTCGGCCCTGGCTCTGGCATCCCACGGCCTGCGGGTCGCCCTCGTGGAGCGACACGACTTCGCCTCGGGCACCAGCCAGGAGTCCTCCTGCATGGTGTGGGGCGGCTTCAAATACCTGGAGAGCCGCGACCTGAGGCTGGTAGCCGGCCTGTGTGATTCCCGGAACCGGCTGGCGAAGGCGTTTCCGACCCGACTGCTCGAGACCCGGTTCCTGGCCGCCCTGGACCACGGCGCGCCGTTCCCGCCGTGGTTCGCCTCGCTTGGCGCCGTGGCGTACTGGGGACTGGGAAGGCTCGCCACCCAGCCGCCACGGCATCGGTCCGCTGCGACCATTGAGCGCCTCGAACCGGCTGTCGACACCTCGATGGTGCGGGGCGGTATCGAGTACTCGGATTTCTTGCTGGTCGACAACGACGCCCGGTTCGTCTCCGAGATGGCACTGCAGTCCACCCGCCACGGTGCGGTCATCGCCAACCGGGTGGAGGTGCTAGCCGCATCACATGCCACGGACGGCTGGCGGGTCAGCCTGCGGGACGTGGCGGGCGGCCGCGATCTGGAGGCCACCGCGACGATGGTCGTGAACGCCGGTGGGCCGTACGTCCCGGACGTGGGCCGCCTGACGGGCACGAGCACCCGGCACCGCCTGGTGTTCTCCAAGGGCATTCACCTGGTCGTACGCCGGATCACCGACTCCGGTCGGATCCTGGCCTTCTACGACGACCACGAGCGCCTGTTCTACATACTGCCGATGGGGGACCGGTCGGTCATTGGGACGACCGACACCCCGGTAGAGGATCCGGCCGTGGCGGTCACCGACGAGGACAGGGCGTTCCTGCTGGCCCAGATCAACGAGCGGATAGACATGCCCCGGCCCCTGGGAAGAGGTGATGTGATCGCGGAGCGCTGCGGGGTGCGCTCCCTGGTGGTGGCGCCTGAGGGCTCCTCGAAGGGGCGGGACTGGACCGAGCTGTCCAGGGAACATGCCGTGGAGGTCCACCAGGGGCTGGGCGTGGTCTCGATCCTGGGTGGCAAGCTCTCCGACTGCCTGAACGTGGGCGAAGAGGTGGTCGATGCCGCCCGGTCGTGTGGGCTGAAGCCGATGACGCCGCCCACACGCTGGTACGGGGAACCGGGACGGACTGCCCGGCGCCGCTTCACGGAGCGTTCGGCGGGCCTCGGCATGGATCCCGTGGTGGCTGCCACCCTGTGGCGTAGGCAGGGAATGCGTGCCTTCGAGGCCCTGGAGCTGGTGGCCGAGGACCGCTTGATGGGTGACCCGATGGGTGGCCTCGTGCCGCTCACCGAGGCTGAGGTGCGGGTGATGGCCGACCACGAGCGGATTACCGAACCCGAGGACTTCCTGAGGCGTCGCACGATGCTGGCCCAGGTGGAACGGGAGGCCGATCTCGCCGCCGACGGTGCCGTGCAGCGGGCCCTGGGGATCCTGGGGGCCGCCAGTGGTCACCACTAGCATCGTGATGCGTCGCCTGGTCTGAACGGCCGGCCGGTTCGGGAAGCCGGCTTTGGTGGGTGAGACTGGCGGCGTGCAGCTCTTCCAGCGACGGCGGTGGATCCACCCGGACCATCTCGACGACGGGATGGCGGCGTTCGTCTGCCAGTTGGCGTGGATTAACGAACACACCGGCCTGGAGATGACCGGGTGGCGGCGTACCGACGGCGACCACCCGGGAGCCATTCTGGCCACTACCACTTACGAGAACCACGCCTGGTTCCTGGGTGAAGTTGCCCGCCTCCAGACGCTCGTCGACTACGGACCGGTCAACGACACCACGGCGGCCCTGACCGTCGGCAAGGACGCTTTCGAGCGGTGGGACGCACCACCGAATACGCCAGCGGACTGGCTGCCCGGCTGGTCATTCCTCCTGCAAGTCACCGCGCCGGAGGGAACACCGGCCTGGCCGGGTCAGGGCTGGACGAACGCCGAGGGCGCCGACGGCCGGATCACCTGGCTGCGGGATAGCGAATGGCCGGCTGACAACCGTCCGGCCGACGGGGCCTCCGGTGCCCGACAGGAGCGCTGGACACGCATCCACTGACCGACCCGGCGCCGTGGGCCGTTCAGCCTCCGGCGCCGTCGCTGGGCCAGGTCCAGTGGCTGGGGTGCCGCTCGTCGATCTCGCATTCGTGCCGGTGGTGGTGGTGCTGCCAACCGGCCAGGGGATGCAGGACCCACCTGCCCACCGAGTGGGCGATCTCGCCGGACCGGGCCAGGATCGGCTGGAAGGTGGACTGGCGTTCGACCGGTACGGCCTGGCGGACCCGCACGCGGTAGGCGAGGTAGACGGTCAGGACGGCCAGGCAGACGGCCAGAGACCAGAAGTAGGCGGAGGGTCCGAAGGCCTCGAGGGCCATGCCGATTCCCATGGGGGCGGCCATGGCGCCGAAGCTGGACGCCAGCACCAGGGTCGACGCGGCGGCCACGCGCTTCTCGGGAGTTACCCAGTCGTTGGCGAGGGCCACGAACTGGCCGTACAGAGGGAAGACGAACGCACCGAACGCCATGTTGACGACGATGATGGCGACGCTGGAGGCCGAGATGAGGGCACCGATGACGGCCAGACCGCAGGACGTGGCGGCCGTGACCATGATCACGGCGCGTCGCGGGTAGCGGTCAGAGAGGCGTCCGAGTGGGATCTGCAGGGTGATGGCGCCGATGACGGCAGCCGAGGTGAACAGCGTGATGCGGCCGGCACCCAGGCCCGACTCCGTACCGAACACGGCAGCCATTGAGGTGGAGGCCGCCTGGACGAACGAGCACAGGATGATGCCCACCACTGCGGCCGGAATGGTCCGGTAGAGCTCCCGGAGGGGCATCGGGTCGCTGCTCGGGACGGGAGCGGCCGTGGACGCCGAGAGCGTCACCGGCACCACCGCCAGCGAGATCAGGACCGAGGACAGGACGAACAGCTCGAAGCCGTCGGGAGAGCCGACGTTCAGGAGCAACTGGCCGATGGCCGTCCCACCCATCATGATCATCATGTAGGCGCCGAGGATGCTGCCCCGGGTCTCGTTGGTGGCCCGATCGTTGAGCCAACTCTCCAGGATGACGAGCACACCCGCGTTGCACACTCCGCCCACGAAGTACACGGCGGCCCAGGACGCGGGGAACACCAGAACGGCGTTGACGAGCACGGCGGTCGACGCGGTAGATGCCAGGGCTGCGAAGACCCGGATGTGTCCGACCGACGCCAGCGCCCTGATGATGCCCTTGGCGCCCAGCAGGTAGCCGGCGAAGTGGATGGCCATGACCATGCCCATGGATCCGGCGCTGAACCCCTCTGACTCGGCCCGCATCGGCAGGAGGATCCGCTGGAGGCCGGTTCCGACCTGCAGGAACAGGAATGCCAGGAACAGGGCCCACACGCCGAGCAGGGATGAGACCGCCGAGTTCCGGCCCGTGCCCGCCGCCGACCCCCCGGCCGGCGCGATGTTCACCCCAGGGTCCTGACGCCCCGACCCACATGGTCACCGAATGGGGTCGAAGAGTGGGCGGCCGCCAGGCTCAGGGCCCTGCCCAGCACCGGTTCGGCCATGGGTGCCACCGTGGGGCCGTCGGGACCGTCGGTCACGTGGAGCATCATGGTCTCCTGGGTGGCCGCCGGATCGGGATCCTCACCGGAGAACAGGGCGTGGTGTGCGTGGAGGCGCTTCTCGTCCGCGCCCAGCAGAAGTGTCTCCGTGTGGATCTCGGAGCCTTCCTCCACCTCGCGGAGGAAGCGGATACGGGTCTCCACGGTGTAGAAGGTCCCGTGGGCCTCCCGGTAGTCAGGACCGAACCCGAGGTGGTCAAGCAGGGCGTCGGAGGCGTCGCCGAACGCTACGCCGTAGAAGCCTTCGTTCAGGTGCCCGTTGTAGTCGATCCACTCGGCCGGTACGACGGTTCGCCAGATCCGGAGCGGCTCGGGGGATGCTGCCATCGACCTGACCTCCACAGTCCGGCCGTACCGACCACGACTCCGGGGAGGCCGCGGGCGATGGGGTGGTGCCACCAGAGGTGGCGCTGACGCGCGCAATCTACGACCGTGCCGGGATCCGGGACAATCACCATCCCGGGGTCATCGGACACACCGGTGGGTGTGGGCCGTTACCCCAGGGGCCCCGGCGGAAGGGTGGCAGGGTCAAGAACTGCCAGGGCGCCCAGGTCCGGGGCCGGACAGGGGCCGAACACCTCCTCGGCGGCTGCGGCGAAGGCGATCAGGGCGTGGTCGTGATCCCGAGGCGCGGCGAGCTGGACGCCGACAGGGAGTCCGTCGGCCGTGAAGCCAGCGGGAACCGACACGGCCGGACCGCCGGGCACTGTGATCCGCGAGCAGGACCGCATCCAGTGCGTGTACTGGTCGAAGTGGACGCCGTCGATCTCTTCCACCCACTCGATGCCGACCGGGAACGGCGGAACCTGACTGGTGGCGCTCAGGAGCATGTCGAAACTGCCCACCGCGAAGAAGCGACCCCAGCTCGCCCGTAGGTGCTGCTCGGCCTCGACCGCCTCGGCTATACGGTTGACGCCCATCGCCAGCCCGAGACCGATCTCGTATCGGGCCGTCTCCTTTACCCGGTCGTCGTCGACGAGATGGGCGAAGCTGAGTGCCATGGAGAGGCCGCGGAGGTCCTCGAAGCAGCGGTCGGCGCCGGTCAGGTCGGGGCAGGCCTCCACGATGTCCCAGCCTGCATCGGCCAGCATGTCCGCAGCATTCCGGGTCGCCGCACGCACCTCGGGATCCAAGGGGAGGTCCCCCAGATCGGGGGAGAAGGCCACCCGGGGCCTCTCGCTGGCAGGATCCGGGGCGACCACCTGATCGGTCATGGCGCCCAGCAGGAGCGCCACGTCGGCCACTGTTCGACCCATCGGCCCGGACATGGGTTGCCGGATCCGAGGATCACGGACCACGTCGTGAATGATGGCGCCGGAGGTGGGGCGAAAACCCACGACGCCGTTGAAGGAGGCTGGGTTGCGTAGGGAGCCACCCAGGTCGGATCCGTCGGCGACCGAGACCGATCCGCAGGCCAGGGCTACGGCGGCCCCCCCGCTGGAACCGCCGGCGCTCTTGGCGGGGTCCCACGGATTGCGGGTCAGGCCGTGCACCGGGTTGAAGGTGTGGGATCCCTTGCCGAATTCCGGGGTATTCGTCTTGCCGATCGAGACCAGCCCCGTACCTCGCAGGTGGGCGACGAGTGGGCTGTCTTCCTCGGGGATGTGCTCTGCGTAGACTGGCGAGCCGTAGGTGGTCCGCACGCCGGCCGTGTCGGCCAGGTCCTTGTGGGCGGTGACAAGGCCCCGCAGCGGCGCCCCGGCCGACAGCTCCGGGTCGTCGTCGAGGCGTCCGGCGAGGGCCTCGGCGGTCTCCCAGTCGGTGGTCGGGATGGCGTTTACCACCGGCTCGGTCAGTTCCGCCCGGTACCGGCAGGAGGCCAGCAACTCGCGGCAGGATGCCCGACCGGCGTCCAGCAGCGCCTTCTGCTCGGTGGCGGAAAAGCCGGCGAGGTCCATCGCCGGCGCACCCTAGGGCACACCGGTCGATGGACCGCTCGCCACCGGAACCTGAGCGCCGGAGTTCATGCCACCGGGAGCACGGGCCTAGTGGCCGTGGAGCTCCCAACCGGCGGGGACCGTCAGCCCGAACTCGGTGCAGGCATCGGCCACAGCGATGAAGAGGAACTTCCCGAAGGAGCGCTCACAGCCGATTAGGAACGACGGCTGGCCTCCCTGGTCGTCTCGTACCAGGTCGCAGCCCACGTTGCCGACCGATGCCGAGAAGACGGCGCCGTTCGGGGTCAGCTCGTCACCCAGGTCCAGGTTGCAGATCTTGTTCAGCACCGAGGTTGTGTTGGAGCCGCTGATCCGCAGCATGGCCCGACCGTGGGTGATGTCGATGACGGTGACAAAGCCCTCGGTGGGGATCGTCGCCGAGATGGCACCCGCCTGGCCAGCATCGCCGTAGATGGTCCACTCGTCGGGACGGGTCCCGCACACCAGCGCACCGTCGGCCCGGCGTTGGCTCCTGCCGTAGGACACGCCCAGGGCCGCGGCTGCAGACGTATCGGTGCCTGCCCTGACCTGGACCTTGGTGGTGGAGGCGGCGTCGGCCACCGTCACGCTCCCGTCGGGGGAGGTGAGCGGACCGACGTCCACCGGGCTTTTGAAGGTGATCTCAGACACGCTGGCGTGCTCCTTCGGGATCGAGGTGGGCGTGGTGCTCCTGGACGGTGGCAGTTACGCGCCGTCCGTCGGCGAGCAGCACGGTGACGGACGTGCCGGCAGCTGCCAGCGAGGGATCCACCTGCGCCAGGCAGACCGACCTCCCCAGGTTCGGCGACATGCGGCTGGACGTGATCCTTCCCATGATCCTGGCCGTGTCGCCGTCCACGATCTGGGAGGCCTCCGTCGGGACGATCGCGGGATCGTCGGTCTGGAGGCCGACCAGGATAGGAAGGTCACTCCGCTCATAGGCGGCCTTCAGCTCGGGCAGGCCGATGGTGTCCGGCTTGTCCAGCTTGACGAGGCCGCCGAGCCCGGCCGTCGGTGCCTTGCTGAGGCCGTCGGTGTCCTGGCCCACGATGTAGTGGCCCTTCTCGAGGCGCAGGATCCGCTGAGCCTCGACGCCGAACGGCGCACAGCCCAGGTCCGCGCCCTGCTCCAGGAGGGTCTCCCACACGTGGAGGGCATGGCCGGAGGGCACGTGTAGTTCGTATGAGAGCTCCCCGGTGAAGCCGATCCGCCAGATGATGCAGTCGGCCACGCCGGCCACCGTGCCGCGGCGCACACTGAAGTACGGGAAGCCGTCGCCCGAGAGGTCGACTCCCTCCACGATGCGTTCCAGGAGCGTGCGGCAGTTCGGGCCGGCCACGTTGATGCTGGTGAGTCCGCCGGTCACCGCGGTGACGTGCACGTCCCACTCGGGGTGGGCCGTCTGCAGCCAGTCCTCCAGCATCTCCCAGACCGCTCCGGCACCTGACGAGGTGCAGGTCATCAGCCAGTGGTCCTCGCCCAGGCGGGCGGTCACCCCGTCATCGGAGACGACGCCGTCCTCTGCGACCATGGTGCCGTAGCGGACCCGGCCGACGTCCAGCTTCGACCACTTGTTCACGTACACCAGCTCCAGGAGCTTGGAGACGTCGGGGCCGCGCAGGTCCAGCTTGCCCAGTGGGGTCACGTCGATCAGGCCGACGTTGGTCCTCACGTTGGCCGCCTCTGCCATGGCGTCTCCGTAGTGGTCCGGACGGACCCACTGTCCCGCCAACAGCGGGGAGGCGCCGTGGGCGTCGTGCCAGTCCTGGAGGGCGGAACGGCGCACCGGCTCGTGGATCCGACCAGCGAGCGCACCCAGCGAGATGGGGGCGTACGGCGGGCGCCACACGGTGGTGCCGATCTCGGCCATGGAGACGCCGTTGGCTTCGGCCAGGACCGATGCGGCGTTGACCGTCTCCAACTTGCCCTGGGAGGGACCCATGGTCACGGTGGTGTACCTCTTCATGAGCTCGATGGAGTCGAAACCCTCCTTTGAGGCCTGGACGAGGTCCTTCGAGGACACGTCCTCGGAGAAGTCGACCATGCCGTGGGTGGTGCTGCGGTAACACTCGGGATGCGGCACACGGGCCAGCGGGGTCCGGTTGTCGACCCGTTCGGCTGGCTTCTCCCATGTGGGGGTGGCTGCCCGGGAGGTCTGCGAAACCCGGTCGTGGCGTCGTCGCAGTGCACGGTTGGCCGCCAACTCGCCGGTGGCCCGACCATGGGCAGTCAGCTCGGCGGTGGACCCGTCACCGGCTATGCCACCGGTGGCCAGGATGTTGTCGGGCAGGGAGTTGGAGAAGTAGCGGGCCGCCGATGCGTCGTACACGGGCCGGTCACCGCCCATGTTCAGCAGCGAGGTGGGCGCCGTCCAACCGGTCGCCGTTACCACCAGGTCGGCGTCAAGCGTCCGACCGTCGCTCACGGTGACCTTCGAGGCCCGACCACGTCCCTCGACCGACACGATTCTCTCGCCCTTTCGGGCATCCAGCACGGCGACGATCTCCACGCCGACCCGCTCCAGGTCGGCCAGCGCAGCGTCACCGTCGGCGTTGGCGCTCAGGACCACTGCCCTTTTCCCCGGCTTGACGGCCCAGATGTTGATGAGCCGACGTACGGCACCGGAGAGCATGACACCCGGGGTGTCGTTGCCTGCGAACACGTACGGACGCTCAACCAGCCCGGGGGCGACGACCAGGACGCCGACCCGAGCCTTGATGAGGCGCTCGGGGGCAATGGCGTGGCTCCGCTGCATGATGGCGACCCAGTTGTGGTCGTAGCGGCCGGTCACCGTGGAGTCCACGAGGACCTCGATGCCGGCGTGTGCCCGGCAGGCCACCGCCAACTCGGCGCCCCTGGCCCGCTGGGCGTCATCACCCCAGAGGAGGTGGCCCCCCAGGTCGCCGTACTGCTCGACGAGGAGGACCGATGCACCGGCATCGGCGGCGGCCAGCGCAGCCCCCATGCCGGCGGGGCCGCCACCGGCAACGAGGACGTCAGGGTGGACGTACCTCTTGTCGTAGGCGCCGTGCTTGCTGGTCTTCCAGTGGATCTCGCCACCCGGGGCGAACTTCTTCAGGACCTTCTGGTACACCGGCCACAGGAAGGCGGGGCGCATGAAGGTCTTGTAGTAGAAGCCCGCGGACAGGAAGCGCCCGACCAGCTGGTTCACGGCACCCAGGTCGAACCTGAGGCTGGGCCACACGTTCTGGGCGCTGACGACCATGCCGGCCTCCAGGCGGCGGCTGCCCGCGCGGACGTTCGGCTCGTCACCGACCTGTACGAACAGGCTCGGATCCCAGTGGTCGGCGGTCAGGATGCCGCGCCTGCGGTGGTACTTCATGCTGCGCGAGAACACGTCGGCGCCGTCGGCGGCGATCGCCGAGGCGATGGTGTCGCCCTCGAAGCCGGTGACGGTCTTTCCGTTCCAGGTGAAGGACAGGCTCGAGGACCTGTCGATCACCTCGCCCGGCTGGGCGGTGAGCCGGTTGCTCATGACGCCTCCTGACCGCGGATCTCGTTGGTAGCGGTGTTGCGCTCGATGGTGAAGTACCGGCGGCATCCGCCCCGGCAGTACCAGGTCTCGGTGACCCAGCCCGCGGGGTTCTCCCTCATGTAGAGGTATTCACGCCACTCGACCAGCGATGTCGTCGAGGGATCGGGGCGGGCCATCAGCTCGCCGCAGTTCCGGAGGTCGCCGGAGTTCCGGGGACCACAGTTTGGACATGGAACAACGATCATCAGTGACCCACCGCCGCAGCGCCCTTTTCACCAACGAGGTCTCCGTGGGTGAAGCGCTCGATTCCGAACGGGGAGATCAGGTCCGCAGTGCGGCCGGTGGCGATCGTCTCCGCCAGGGTTTCGCCGGCCACCGGCCCGGCCTTGAATCCGTAGGTGCCCCAGCCGACGTCGACCAAATAGCCTTCGACGGGCGTGAATCCCATTACGGGTGAATAGTCCGGGGTCATGTCGCACAACCCCGACCACTGGCGCAGCAGGCGCATCTTGGAGATGCCCGGCATGAGCTCCAGCACGTGACCGGCAAGTTCCTCTGTGAACTCGAGTGTGCCGTTGACCCGGTAGGTGCCGACCGGGTCCACCGATGCGCCGAACACGAGCTCGCCGCGGTCGGTCTGGCTGACGTAGACGTGCAGCGATCCGGAGACCACCACGGTCGGCAGGAACACCTTGCAGGGTTCCGTGACGGCGGCCTGCAACGGGTGGGTGGTGATGGGCAGCGGCACGCCGGCCATGTTGGAGATGAGCGACGCCCAGCCGGCCGTGCAGTTCACGACCATCGGAGCGCTGATGTCACCGCGGCTGGTCCTAACGCCGGTGACCTTGCCACCGGGGCCCTTGCCACCAGGGCCGGAGCCGCCCTCGACGTTGATGTCGAGGACCTCGGTCTCCTGGATGATGTGGATGCCGTGGTGGTCGGCACCGCGTGCGTAGCCCCAGACCACTGCGTCGTGGCGGACGATGCCGCCTGGCGGGTGGTGGAGTGCCCCCAGGATCGGGTAGCGGGTGTTCGCCGAGACGTCGAGGCTGGGTGCCTGCTTCTTGACCTCCTGCGGATCGATGACGCTGGAGTCGATGCCCTGGAGCTTGTTGACCTCGGCCCTCCAGTGCATGGTGCGCAGCGCGGAGTCGGTGTGGGCCAGCGTGAGGTGGCCTCGTTCGGAGAACATGATGTTCAGGTTCAGGTCGGTAGCCATTGTCCGGTACAGCTCGAGCGAGCGGTCGTAGAAGGCCACACCCTCGGGCGTGAGGTAGTTGGAGCGCACGATGGCGGTGTTTCGGCCCGACCCGCCTCCACCGACGTAGCCCTTGTCGAGCACGGCCACGTTCGTGATGCCGTGGTTCGCGGCCAGGTAGTAGGCCGTGGCGAGGCCGTGCAGGCCGGCGCCGACAATGACGACGTCGTAGGAGTCACGCATCTCGGGGCGGCGCCACATCCTGGGCCAGTCGCCTCGTGTCAGGCCGTGCTTGATCAGCGCGCCTGCTGAGTACTTCGGGGGTCGCTTCCCCATGGGCTAATTCCCTTTCCTTGCCTGGCTCTCGAACGTGCGCCACGGCAGCGGGTTGACCCCGGTGCCGTAGAGCGGCTGGTCGTCTGATTCGTCACCGTCGGGGATCCGGGAGATCGCGTTGAACCGGTCGGCGAGCATGTTGTGGAACCGGTGCAGAGGTTCCTCGAAGCGGGGGGACAGGCGGCCCGGCGTGTAGCCGCCGTTTGCCAGGCCCCGCTGTCCCCGTTGGACGATGTCGATGTCCTCGGCGTTGACGTCCAGCCAGAAGTCCCGGGTGAGGGCGAAGTCCTCGTCGGCCACGTAGTCCGTGGACGGGGGCAGCAGCCAGGTACAGGTCTCGCGGGTGGTGCCCGGAGAGACGGGGTCCAGGCGCATCACGAATACGTGGTTGGGAAGGATGCTGAGCAGCACGTTCGGGAACAGTGCGATGAACCGACCGCTGGCCGAGTTGGACGGGTCGAGGCCCTCGGCAGGCGGCATGGCCACCCAGTCGCCTCGCTCGTCGCTGGAGATCGGCGTGGTGGTCTGCCCGCAGTACATTCCGCCGCCCTGGTAGCGGTAGTGGTCTTGGACCCGGGAGACCTTGGCGAGCTCCGGGTGGATCCAGCGCAGGTGGTAGTACTCCTGGAAGTTCTCCGAGACGAGCTTCCAGTTGGCGTCGATCTCCATGGTCAGGGTGTGGTGGCTGCGCCAGTCGGCGAACCGGTAGCCGGCCAGGCGCTGGCCGAGGTCACCGAACCACTCGTGGATCGGCTGCGTCTCGTCCGACAGGCAGACGAACAGCAGGCACTGCCAGGTGGCGATCCGGACCGTGTGCAGGCCGAAGTCGGCCGGGTCGAAGCAGTCCACGCCCGCCTCGGCGAACTGTGGAGTGGCCACCAGGTCGCCGTCCAGGTCGTAGCCCCATCGGTGGTACGGGCAACGGATGGTGCGGCCCAGGGTGCAGTCCTCGGCGAGCAGTTCGGTGCCCCGGTGTCGACAGGCGTTCAGGAACGCCCGCAGCTCACCCGAGGCATTGCGGGTGACGATCACGGATCGCCCGGCCACCGTGCGCACGATGGCGCTGCCCGGTGCGTCCAGCTCGTCGTGGACGCCGACGCACACCCAGGAGGTGGCGAACACCCGCTCCTGCTCGACGTCGAAGAATGACCGGTCGGCGTAGGCGGCGGCCGGGAGGGCGTGTGCCTCCAGCATGGGGCGACGGGTACCGACCCAGGCCTCCTCGGAAGCCCAGGGGGATGCAGCAGTGGCGCTCAGCGCTTCGTTTCGTGTGCTCATAGGCGCGGGTGCCGCGGCTCACCGGCTACGGCGGGACGACGGTACGCGTGCTTTCACTCCTTGTAAAGGATGAGTAATCTCATGGATGCATGAAAGAGATCGATACCCCCGCCACCAGCGACCTCCCGTCCATCCAGGGGCTGACGACTTTTGCCATCGTGGCCAGGCACCACAGCTTCTCCAGTGCCGCCGACGAGCTCGAGGTGGGGCAGTCGGCGATCAGCCATGCCATCCGACAGTTGGAGAGGTGGTTCGGATGCGCCCTATTCGAGAGGGACCACCGCGGGATCAGCCTCACCGAGGCGGGCCGGATCCTGGCCGACGGCGTCGGAGCCGGCCTAACCCGTGTACACCAGGCCGTCCGCGACGTCCAGCACCTGCACGACGGAGCCACCGAGGTGGTGACCATCTCGGTCTCCACGGCGACGGCCAGCGGCTGGCTCATGCCACTCCTGGCACGGTTCAAGGCGGCCCACTCCGAGATCGACGTGCGCTGTGTCACCACCGACTCCGACCGGAACTTCGACACCGGCACGGTTGATCTGTTCATCCCGGTCGGCCGGGCCCGATGGCCGGGCTGCCAGCGGTGGGCCCTGATGGATGAGACCGTCTATCCGGTCTGCAGCCCCAAGTACGCCGACTCGATCGGCAAGCGTCCCTGGAGCCTCGCTGTCCTGATGGGAGCGGAGCTGCTGACCCTGCAGGAACGCCACCGGTCGCGCATGCGCTGGTCGGAGTGGTTCCGGGCCGTAGGCATTGGCGTCCCCGAGGGAATGGGGGAGGAGATCACAAACGACTACACCGTCCTGCTGCACGCCGCCATGGAGGGCCAGGGGGTGGGCCTCGGCTGGCACCACCTGGTGGACGACATGGTGGTACGGGGGATGCTCGTCCGACCGGTACTCGAGTCCGTGACCACCGACGAGCCGATGTGGTTGAACGCCCCCGCCGGACGGACGCTGACCTCGGCTACCGAGGCCCTCCGGGACTGGCTTGTCGCCCACGCCTGAGTGCCCGGGCGTGGAGCCCCGGGCCGTATCCGTACCCCGTCGGCCGAGCAGCCTAGGGTGGGTCGATGCCCGAGCTCCATGTCGTCGACCACCCGTTGGTCGCCCACAAGCTGACCCAGATGCGCCGGGACACCACCTCCAGCGAGCGGTTTCGACGGCTCCTTACCGAGACCAGCCTGCTGCTGACCTACGAGGTGACCCGGGAGCTGGCGCTGCGCGACGTGCGCATAACGACGCCGTTGACCCAGACCGACCAGCCGGAGCTGGTCGCCGAGCCTGTGGTGATCTCGATCCTGAGGGCCGGCAACGGCCTGTTGGACGGTGTTCTGCAGGTCCTCCCGTCGGCCCGGGTTGGCCACGTGGGCCTCTACCGTGACCATGAGACCCTTGAGGCGGTCGAGTACTACTGCAAGTTCCCGCCGCTGGAGGGCCGGATGGCCATTGTGGTGGACCCCATGCTGGCCACCGGCAACTCGGCCATCGCTGCCCTCGACCGGGTGATGGCCGGAAACCCCTCGGCAATCCGCTTCCTCTGCCTGCTGGCGGCCCCGGAGGGCATCGCCGCCCTCCACGACGCCCATCCGGACGTGGCCATCTGGACCGCAGCGGTCGACGAATGCCTGAACGAGGTGGGATACATCGTCCCGGGCCTCGGAGACGCCGGCGACCGGATCTTCGGGACGACCTGACATCCGGCACCGCCTCCGGTCCCTCGTCCTGCTGCTGGCGGTAGCACTCCTGGCCATACCCGCCACCGGCCACGCTGTCCCCGCATCAGCAGCAGGTGTGGGCACCCCCACAGACACCAGCCTCCCGGAACCCGTCGGCCGGGATCCTGGGGTCGTCTACCTCACGTTCGACGACGGACCCGACCAGATGCTGACACCGCTTCTCCTGGACCTCCTGGACCGGCACGGGGCCCGTGCCTCCTTCTTCCCCCTGGGTCGCAACCTGGAACCCCGCTGGGGGGAGGAGGAGGTCCAGGACCTCCTGAGCCGCGGGCACACGGTCGGCAACCATTCCTGGAACCACCGGCGGATGGCCGACATGCATCCGTGGGCCGTGGCCGCGGACCTGGACAGCACATCGAGCCTGGTCGAGTATTTGGGAGGCTTCCGCCCGAGCTGCTTCCGGGCCCCCTACGGCAACCGAAACGAGGTCGTGGATGCCGTGGCCGGAAGCCTGGGGATGGTCCATGTCGGTTGGACGGCGGACCCCCAGGAGTGGCGGGACCCATGGGTACCGGTGGCGTTGGCCTACCTGGCCAACGAGCGCCACGACGGCTCGGTGGTCCTCCTCCACGACCGCAAGTGGTTGGCCCTGCACATCGTGGCCGAGGTCCTGCCGGCCTTCATTGCCGACGGCTGGCGGTTCGAGGCCCTGCCGGCCTGCCGGCCCGCCGCCGAACGTGAGGCCCGGATCGCCACCCGTGGACCCGGCGACGTCCCCGTTGGCCTCGTGGAACGGGTCTGGCGATCCGGGGGGGTGGTGCACATCAGTGGATGGGCGTTCGACGCCGACGCCCCGGACGGCGGACTGGAGTTGGTCGTGGCCGGGGGCCCCGTCCCTACCGTGCTCGGAGCGACGACCACAGACCATGACTTCCACATCATGGTCGGGGACCATGATCCCGGTGGACCGATCTGCCTCTGGGCCCGCAACGCCGGTCGCTCCCGCCATGACGCCTCGCTGGGCTGCCACCTGCCGGAGCTACCCTGACCGGAACGGGGTTCGGCGGCGCCGCCTCCCTACGCTCTGGAACCATGCGCGAGTTCCCGAACGCACCGGATCCGGTCGAGGCCTCGTCCCTGGCGGCCGTACAACGACGGGTGGCGCGCGGTCTGGGCCTCCTGGCGACGCTCGATGCGGGTCCGAGGCCCGAGGTGCCAGACGAGCCGGTGATCTTCGCCGGCAACCATCGCAGCATGGCGGACCTGTTCATGGCCGCCGCTTCCTTCAGCTCATGGGGTTGGCCGATCCGCCCCCTCGTGGCCGGCTCCTACTTCGACAGGCCAGGTATCGGTGGCCTGCTTCATCGGCTTCGTTGCATACCGGTCCACGGGACGGAGGCCCTGGACATCGCCACCGAGGTGATGGCCGATGGCTGGTCGGTGGCCATCATGCCCGAGGGTCGGGTGGTGCCGGAGGCCCAATGGGCGGCCACCGGCGTCGGTACCGCCCGCCCGGGAATCGGTCGCCTGGCCCTGACCACAGGTCGTCCGGTGGTCGCAGTCGGCGCGAGTGGTACCGAGCGTCTCTGGCCACGGGGCCGGAACCTCCCCCACATCAGACCGTGGCGGCGTTTCCCTCTGGCGCTGCGGTGCGAGGTGCTGGGCGTCATGGAGGCCGAGCAGCCCAGCTTCGCCCTCCAGGAGATCATGGCCGCCATCGCCAGGTGCCTGGCGGTCTCGGATCGGGTGACCGGGCGAATCACCTGAACAGGACGGCGGTCAGGCGTACTCGTGGCCGTGGCCGTGGTCGTCGACCAGGACTAGGCCGCGCGCGTGGTCGTCCAGGACCCGTTCCCCGTAGGCCTGTCGGAGCACGTCGGGGGTCAACACCTCATCGGGCGTTCCGGCTGCCACCAGACGACCGTCTAGCACCAGCACCTGGTCACAGTGCCTAGCCTCGTCGAGGTGGTGGGTGGACAGGACGACGATGCGACCCGCCTCCCGCTCCTGGCCGATGACGCTCAGGATCCTCTCCTGGCTGATCAGGTCGAGGCCCGTGATCGGCTCGTCGAGGAGCAGGAGGTCCGCCTCGCGTGCCAGGGCCTGGGCCACCAGGACGCGCTGACGCTGCCCGAAGGACAGGCGGTCCAGCGGTCTGTCCAGGAGTGTCCGGACGCCGAGGCGTCCGGCCGCAGCATCCACCGCGGCGTGGTCAGACGGTCCGAGACGGCGGGGCAGGAGGGTGGAGCGGAAGCGCGCCATGCGGAGGACCTCGCCGACGGTCAGGGGCATCCAGGTTCCAGCGTGGCGTTGCGCCACGAGCGCCACCGACGGCCGCTCGCCGACGATGAGGCCGGTGGTCGGTGCCCGTAGGCCGGCGAGGACCTCCAGCAGGGTGGTCTTGCCGGAACCGTTGGGGCCCACCAGCGCAGTGGCCGTTCCCGAGCGGAAGTCGACATCGATGCAGTCGAGAGCCCGTAGTCCTCCCCGCACCACGGTGACATTGCTCAGTCCGATCACGGGCTGGTCGCCCATCTGTCGCGGATCCATGATGAGAATCATTCTCGCTTCGTTCAGCCCGGTCGACAACCTGGCCACTAGGTCGGTAGAAATAGTCGCCCCACACCAAAGGTCCCTATGGCGGGGGCCTGGAGAGCACTGAGGTCCTGGCGACCGACGACACCGGAGCCGCCCTGGCGGCCGTGGGCCGTCGAGGACCGGCACTCACCAGAGGTCACCGGCGAGGCCGGCGGTTAGTGAGCCTCCCAGCTCCCGGGCGGCCAACAGGTGCTCGTCGGTGACGTCACCCCGCACGACCAGGGGCTCGAGCACCGGACGCCAGTCCAGGCCGGCGGCCAGCGGAACCACCGCAGCGACCGCACCGAGTCCGTCACCACCGGCCTTCACCAGCAGGCCGTAGGGGCGTCCCCGGGTGTACTCGAGGCACGGATAGTAGGTCCGGTCGAAGAAGTCCTTCATGGCGCCCGACATGTAGCCGAAGTTCTCCGGCGTGGCGAGCAGGTAGCCGTCGGCGGCCAGAACGTCGTCGACGCCGGCGTCGAGGGCCCCCATGACCCGCACGTCGACCGTCGACCCCAGCGTCTCGGCTATCACCGGGTCGGTGGCCCCGTCCACCATGGCGTCCACGAGCCTTCTGGTGCCGCCTGAGGCGGAATGCCAGACGATCAGCAGTCGGGGAGGATCAGCCACGGTGTCGTGACGGACCTGCAGAGAGGTCGGATGGCCACTCCATGCCGTCAGGATTCCATGCAACTAGAAGTGGTACGGGAAGTCCGAGTAGTCCTGCGGACGTTTCTCAAGGAACGCATCCCGGCCCTCCCGGGCCTCGTCGGTCCCGTAGGCCAGCCGGGTTGCCTCCCCGGCGAATACCTGTTGGCCGACCAGGCCGTCGTCGATCATGTTGAAGGCGAACTTGAGCATCCGCTGGGCGGTCGGGCTCTTGGCGTTGATTTCGGCAGCCCAGTCGAGGGCGACGGACTCCAGGTCCGCATGCTCGACCACCGCGTTGACCATGCCCATGGCATGGGCCTGCTCGGCCGAGTACTCCCGGCCGAGGAAGAAGACCTCCCTGGCGAACTTCTGACCCACCTGGCGGGCCAGGTAGGCCGACCCGAAGCCGCCGTCGAAGCTGCCAACGTCGGCGTCCGTCTGCTTGAACGCAGCGTGCTGCCGGCTGGCGAGCGTGAGGTCGGCGACCACGTGCAGGCTGTGCCCCCCTCCGGCCGCCCAACCCGGCACGACGGCTATGACCACCTTGGGCATGAAGCGGATCAGGCGCTGCACCTCGAGGATGTGCAGGCGTCCGGTCCGGGTCGGGTCCACCGACTCGGCAGTCTCGCCGTCGGCGTAGCGGTAGCCGTCGCGGCCGCGGATCCGTTGATCGCCACCGGAGCAGAAGGCCCAGCCCCCGTCGACAGGTGACGGCCCGTTCCCGGTCAACAGGACCGTCCCCACGTCGGGGGTCATCCTGGCGTGGTCCAGCACCCGGTACAGCTCATCGACGGTGTGGGGTCGGAAGGCGTTGCGGACCTCCGGCCGGTCCAAGGCAACCCGCACGGTGCCCTGGTCGATGGCCCGGTGGTAGGTGATGTCGGCCAGGTCGAAACCCGAGACCGGCGCCCACCGATCGGGGTCGAAGATCGCCGAGACCGAGGAGTCATCCATGAACCAGGAGCATACGGCCCGATACCCGACCGCTCAGAACCGGTGCCTACGATCAGCCAGGTGGTTGAGAACCGGCCCGACGTCCGTCGCGAGATCCTCATCGACGCGCCTCCTGAAGTCGTCTGGGAGGTGGTGGCCGCCCCGGAACGTCAGGCTGAATGGTTTCCGGGCATGGTCGGCTCGACGGTCGAGGGGAACGTCCGGACCATTGCGACTGCGGTCGGCGGCTTCTTCCTCGAGGAGATCCTGAGGATTGACCACCAGGCCCGATGCTTCGAATATCGCATCACGGGACCCATGCAGATCGACAACCATCGCGGCCGCATCACGGTGCTCGAGGCCCTGGAGGGCAGTCGGGTCGTCTACGAACAGGAGATCGACCCGAAGCCCCTGGTCTCCGTCCTCGACGGCGCCATCGTCGATGCGCTCGAGGGCCTCAGGGCACTGATCGAGGACGGCACCACCTCGCGGGGCTGGACACCACCGACCGATACGGGAGTTGCCTGATGGGACGCAGGATCCTCTTTGTCACCACGGACCAGCAGCGTTACGACGCCCTGGGGTGCAACGGCGGGGCGATCGCCCGGACGCCGACGGTCGACGGCCTCGCCGCCGATGGAGTGCGCTACGAGAGGGCCCACCCGCAGAACGTGGTCTGTATGCCGTCACGGGCCACGATGTTGACCGGGCAGCACGTCCGGAACCACGGCGTCTGGATGAACGGGGTGCCGCTCCCGGCGGACGCACCGACGGTGGCCGGGCTGTTGAACGATGCCGGCTACCGCACCGGGCTGTTCGGAAAGGCCCATTTCGAACCGTTCCTCGACCCGTTTCTGCGCTTTCCCGAGAACCGGATGGGGGTCACCGGAGCGACCGACGAGGATGGCCGGCCGCATCGCGGTTTTGAGCGGATGGAGTTCGCCGGCCATGGCTCGGCGGGCCTCTTCCATTTCGGCGGATGGCTCCGAGCCAACCACCCGGAACACATGGCGAGCTTCTTCCCGGCGCTGGACGCGACGCTCGAGGTGAGTAGCGGGCGGGGCGGTGACACGGACGCTCCCCAGGTCCGGTTCAACGACGTGCCCAGAGAGGCCTACCACACGGACTGGGTGGCGGATCGCGCCATTGCCTGGCTGGACAGCCTGGCTGCTGACGACGACTGGTTCTGCTGGCTGAGCTTTCCGGATCCCCACCATCCCTGGGATCCTCCGACATCTGAGCAGCATCGGGTCTCGTGGCGGGACCTCGACCTTCCGGACGGCTACCTGGAGGACCGCAGTGCGCGAGAGGCCGCCATCGACGCAAAGGGAGCCCACTGGCGTCGCTGGTATGACGGCTCCCTGGTCTCGAACTACGAGGCGCCGGCAAGCTGGGTGCCAGCGACCCTCACCCCGGACCAGGTCCGGGAGGTCAACGCCATGGCGCACATCGAGAACGAGCTCATCGACGAAGCGCTCGGGAAGGTCCTGGCGGCAGCAGCGGCCCGCGGTTGGGCCGACGACATCGACGTCGTCTTCACGACCGACCACGGCGAGTTCCAGGGAGACCACGGCTTCCTGTTCAAGGGCCCCTACCACGTGGACTCCCTGATGCGCCTGCCGCTGGTGTGGCGACCGGCGCCATCGGCCGGCATGGTTCCATCCGTCGTGGCGGATCCGGTTGGACTCGTGGACCTGGCGCCCACCTTCTGCCAGATCGCCGGACTCCCGGTACCGGACTGGATGGACGGCGAGCCGCTCCCGACCTCGCCCGCGGATGCCGCGGCACAGGGACGCCAACGGGCCCTGACCGAGTGGGACAGCGTGCATTCCGGCGGAGCGGAGGTCCACCTCCAGACCCTCACCAGGGACGGCATGGTCTGCACCCGCTACGAGCCAGGCACCTGCCATGACGGCACCGAGGGCGAGCTCTGGGACCTCGCCGAGGACCCCTTCCAGCGGGTCAACCTCTGGGGCGATCCGTCCCGGCTCCCTCTCCGGGACGACCTGCTGGCCGACCTGGACGACCACCTGCCGGCGCGACCAGGCGAGCGCCTGGCCGTACAGTCCCCGGTCTGAGGACCGCTCAGCCCCCGAGCAGCCCAGCCAGTACGTCCCGGGTGGCGGGCTGCACGCCCAGTGCCTCGTCCAGGCCCATCGCGACGAGGTCGTCGTAGTTCGACGCCAGGATTCCGGCCAGGGCGTCGGCCACCCAGGCATCGCACAGCTGGCTTCCGAATCCGGTGACCACGGCCATCCCGGTAGGACCCACGTCAAGCGTGGTGACCCGGAGGTCAGGGCGATGCCTACGCAGCAGCACGACCACCTTCCACACGTCGCCGCTCCAGACCATGCCGGTGCGTTGCCGCTCCGAGCTGGGCCCATCGATCGGTAGGACGTCGTGGACCAGCATCACGGTGCCGGGGTGTGCGATCCGTTCGATGGCCAGGACGTCTGCCAGGGCAACCTCGGCGTGGTGGAGCCCATCCACGAACGCCAGATCAACCTGACCGCCGAGCAGCGCGACCGGGTCGTGGTCCCGGAAGAACGCCTCCGACGTCGCCACCACGATCGACCAGTCGGGATGGTCGAGGCCGACCACGCGGGGAGCGGGATCCACGCCGAGGATCCTCGTGTGGGCTCCCACGCAGGCCAGGGAGTGGCCCTCGTTGACGCCGATCTCCAGGTACCGATCAACTCGGAGCATCCGATGGAGATCCACCAGGAGGTGGAAGTACGTCTCGTAGCGGCGTGCGTCGGATGGCTGCGCTTCACGTTGGTGAATCGCTTCCTGGCGTGTCCCTGTTGTGGTGCTCACCGGTCCCGCCTCCACCAGATACCCGTCCAGTCCACGGTCACGATCTCCTCACGGATCATGTGCCTGTCCCGGTAGTCGTGGACGGCGGCCCGACACGGCGCAAGAGCCCCGTAGTCGTCGACTATGACTATGCCACCAGGCGACAACTTCGGGTACAGAGCGTCCAGAGCCTCCCATGTCGACTGGTACAGGTCGCCGTCGAGGCGGAGCAGGGCCAGGCTCCTGATGGGGGCCGCGTGGAGCGTGTCGGCGAACCAGCCCTCCAGGAAGCGGACGCGGTCGTCGAGCAGCCCGTAGCGGGCGAAGTTGGCGGCCACCTCGTCCCGGGAGACGGCCAGCGCCTCGATGCCGGAGAGGTCCACGCCGCGGTCGGATGGATACGCCGCGGCGTCGGGAGATGGGAGGCCCCGGAAGGAGTCGGCCACCCAGACCGAGCGGTCGGCGTCCTCCCAGGCGGCCAGGGCGCCGCGCATGAGTATGGTCGCGCCGCCCCGCCAGACGCCCGTCTCCACGAGGTCCCCGGGCACGTCGTCGTCCAGCACCGTGGTCAGGCAGTCGATGAGGTTGTCCAGGCGGCGCCTGCCGATCATCGTCTCGGCAGTGGCCGGCCAGTCCAGGCCCTCGTGTCGATCCGCCGGGTCCACGTCCGGCTCGTACTCCCCGAAGAGATCTCGGGAGAGGCAGCCAGCCAGGAGGTCGAGGTAGCGGCGACGGAGGTCGGTCACCATGGGCCTTCGACGACGGCCCGGCGACGGAGGTCGGTCGACATCGGCTTAGGAGGCCGGCCCGTCGACGGCCTCCATCGCCCCGGCGGCGATGAGCTCCTCGACGAGATCCGGGTCCATTCCGAGGTCCTCCACGCAGAAGCGGCGCGTGTGTTCCCCGATGAACGGAGCCGGCCCGACGACCGGCCCGGCCATGCCGCTACCGGTGATGCATGCCCCCTCCAGAACGACTGCCCCCAGTCCGGGCTGGTCGAGCCGCACGAGGAACCCGCGCTCCTCCAGGTGAGGGTCCTCCAACTGGTCAACCGTGTCCATGAGCCGTCCGGCGGGCACCATGGTCGCCTGGCAGCGGTCCTGAACGTCCAGCGGCGTCATGGTGGCGGTCCACGACGAGACGCCGGCATTCACCCTGTCACGGGCGGCCAGTCGGCCGGCCGTCGAGTCCAGATCGGTGCCGCCTGCCCAGGCTGGATTCTCCATGGCGCGGCGAAGGTTCATCCAGTCCACGTCGTCCCGGACGCAGACCACGCACCACTGCTCGTCGCCGGCACAGGGGAACACTCCCCAGGGGGCGCCCATGGGAGAGTCGTTGCCCTCCGGTCGGGCCGATCCGGGCGTGAGGGACTCGCTCAGGAACAGGTCTCCTAGGGTTCCCATGAGGGCCTCGACCTGGGCGACCTCGACGTGGGCACCGCTGCCGCCCCGGTTCCGCCCGATCACGGCGGCCAGTGCCCCCAGGGCACAGATCCGACCTGCCAGGTGGTCCGGGTGGATGGCGTTGCTGCCGGGCGGTCCGTCACCGTCGTCGAACGCCCAGAGCCAGCTCAACCCGCCCACGGTCTGGATGGTCGGCCCGTAGCCGGTCCAGTCGGCAAGTGGGCCCCGAGAGCCCATCAGCTGGCTGCTCACCATCACCAGTCGAGGATTCATGGCGTGGACGTCCTCCCAGCCGAGGCCCAGCTCATCCATGGTGCCGGTGGAGTTGTTCTCCACGATCACGTCGGCCCACCCCACCAGGCGGTCCAGGACCTCGGCGGCGTCCGGGTGCTTCAGATCCAGGCCGAGGCAGCGCTTCGTCCGACTGGAGGAGGCGAAGGAGGGTGTCATCTCGCTGCCGAGGAAGATCCTGATGAAGTCCGGGTAGGCGTGGCTCTCCACCTTCACGACGTCGGCGCCGTACTCGGCCAGCATCCGCCCGCACTCGACGCCGACGCCCCCGTGACCGAAGTCTGCGACCCGAAGGCCACGCAGTGGCATGTCGGGTGGCCCGCCCGGTCGTCCGTCGACCTGGAATCGTGGCCCGGCGAAGAACGTCCCGTGTTCTCCGACCTCCGGGGCCCGGAAGCGGTAGCCGACCCGCTCTCCGTCGACCTCCCACAAGCCTGCCATGACGGAGGCCTCCGTCCCGCGGGCCACCTCGGCATGGACGAACGAGCCCCGGGCGTCGAAGTGCTCCTCGGCCAGGATGTCGCCCGGTGACAGCATCGGCGTGGCCACGATGCCCCTGGCCTGGGCCTCCCGGCAGCCGTCGAGCATCTCGATGGTGGCCCAGTGCTCCTCGAACATGGGGTTCAGGATGTCGAGGTTGGTGAGGCGGTTGAAGAAGCTCTCCCAGTACTCGTCGGCGAACGCCTCGGGCGAGCCCATCCATTCCCACAGGGCACGCCACTGTCCGGGGGCCATGACCACCTGCCGGACGTGGCCATCTGCGCACGGAATGGTCGGGTACATGGGGCTGTCACCTGAGCGGAGCACCTGCGGCACCGAGCCTCGTGCGAGGCTGTGGCTGGAGTTGGGAAGCCCCCACGTGTTCAGTTGGGCCACGGCCTCCAGTGCAGAGACGTCCAGGTGCTGGCCGCCGCCGCCCCGGCTCGCCTGGATGAGGCCGAGGATGACGGCGTAGGCACCCATGACGCCGAGGACGTCAGAGGCCAGGCTGCCCGGTGGCAGCAGCGGCGGCTTTTCCGGGATGCCGGACAGCGCCAGCCACCCTGACATCGCAACCACCACGTCGTCGGTGGCGACCAGGTCCCGATCCGGTCCCGTCTGTCCGAAGTCGGTCAGTGAGGCCACGACGAGTTCGGGGTTCAGGTCCAGGAGGACAGTGGGCCCGATCCCGAGGTCGGCCAGCGCGCCGGGCTGGAAGGATTCGACCAGCACGTCGGCCTCGGCCACCAGCGCCAGGAGGCTGGTACGGCCCTCGGGAGTTCCCAGATCCAGGACCGTGCTCCGCTTGTTGGTGTTCCGGTAGGCGAAGTGGAGCGACCTGCCGTCGGGTCCGTAGGGCGGAAGGCGACGGCTACGGACCCCACCCGGGGGCTCGACCCGTAGTACGTCGGCGCCGAGGTCTCCGAGGAGCCGCGCACAGAGGTCCCCCCGTGCGTCGGTCAGGTCCAGGACCCGGAGGTCCTCCAACGGTCGGTCGGTGGTCGGCATCGGCCCTCGGCAAATGGCAGCGGGTTCTGTCGAGGGTCTACCACCCGGTTGCGGGCAGGGCGTCACCACGGGTACGGCGCCGACCCGGGGGCACAGGTACCCTGCGCAGGCCCGCGATGGGGCGACCCTTCCGTGATGAACCGACCTGCCACCTCCCTCCGCCGAACCATGGCCGTCGCCTGCCTGCTGGTCGTGGGGATGGCCGTACCGGCCGGAGCGGTGAAGGAGACCGAGTCGATCAGGGAGGCTCGGGACAGGCGAGAGGCCGCCCGGAACGAGGCCGCTTCGGCCGCCGAGGCACTCCACCTCGTGACCGCCGAGGACGACCAGGTCTCCGACGCCCTCCATGCCCTGGACGACGCCGTGGCACTCCAGCAGGCCAGGATCCTGGCGGCCCGTCAGGCAATCGAGGCAGCCGAGTCCGAGGCCACGCTCCGCTGGGTCCAGGCCGACCAGGCTGCGGCTGAGGTGGGTGACCTCCGACGGCGCATCCAGGAGCTCGCAATCGACGTCTACATCTCGCGGATGCGGCCGGGAAGCTTCCTGGAGTCACAGAACCTGACCGAGGGGGTCCGTCGGTCGGCGATCCTGAATGCCGTGACGGGTGATCGGGGCGATCTGGTGGACCGGCTGCGGGCGCTCGAGTCGGACCTGGAGGACATCGCACGCTCGGCTGACGATGCCATCCGGGAGGCCGAGGTGCGCCAGCGGGAGCTGGAGTCGTCGATCCTCGTCCTGGACAGACGGATCGCCGCCAAGGAGAACGTCAAGGAGGAGCTCGACGACCGGATTCGGGCCTACGAGGCAGAGATCCGCCAGTTCGAACGAGACCAGTACGTGATGGCGATCCTGATCGATAACCTGATCGCTGAGGAACTCCGCAAGTCGGCACCCGACCTGACGAAGGAATCGGGCCAGGGGTTCATCATGCCCATGGAGGGCCGGCTCGGATCGGGGTTCGGGTCCCGGAAGCACCCGATCTTCGGGACGATGCGCCAGCACAACGGGGTCGACATCGGTTGCGTCCGGGGACAGCCGATCTGGGCAGCCAAGGCCGGCAAGGTCCTCTTCGCCGGCTGGAGGAACGGCTACGGAAACGTGGTCCTGATCGAGCACGAGGGCCCGGTGATCACCCTGTACGCCCACCAGGAGGAGGTCAGCGTGTCGAATAACTACATGATCGACAAGGGCGAAGTGCTCGGCAGGTGCGGCTCCACCGGATGGGCGACCGGGCCGCACCTCCACTTCGAGGTCCGCACCGGCGGCGAGGCCAAGGACCCCCTCATCGTCCTACCTGGCTGAGCAACCGCCCGGAACGGCCGAAGGGGCCCCGAAGGGCCCCTGGCGAACCGGTTCGGACGGGTCGGTCAGCCGACGAACGCCGAGGCGAACACCAACGACACGATCGTCATCACCTTGATGAGGATGTTCATCGCCGGCCCGGAGGTGTCCTTGAAGGGGTCGCCCACTGTGTCGCCGACAACGGCCGCCTTGTGGCAGTCGGAGCCCTTGCCGCCATGGTGTCCGGCCTCGATGTACTTCTTGGCGTTGTCCCAGGCGCCACCGGCATTGGCCATGAAGATGGCTAGGCAGAAGCCGGTCACCAGGGCGCCTGCCAGGAAGCCACCCAGCACGTCGATGCTGATGAACCCCAGGACGAGCGGAATTACCACCGCCAGGGAGCCCGGTACCACCATCTCCTTGAGCGAGGCGGTGGTGGAGATGGCCACGCAGCGGGCCGAATCGGGGTGCACGCCGTCGAGGCCCTCGCGCAGGCCGGGGATCTCCCGGAACTGGCGGCGGACCTCCTCGATCATCTCCTGGGCGGCCCGACCCACGGCGTCGATGGTGAGAGCTGCGAACAGGAACGGCAGCATGGCGCCGAGGAAGAGGCCGATGAAGACCTCCACCTCGCCGACGTTCAGGGACAGCGAGCCGCCGGCCTGGATGACCGCGAACTCGAAGCTCTTGAACAGGGCCAGGGCCGTCAGGGCGGCGGATCCGACGGCGAAGCCCTTGGCGACGGCGGCGGTGGTGTTGCCGAGCGAGTCCAGGGCATCGGTGACCTCGCGGACGCTCGGGTCCAGCTCGGCCATCTCGGCGATGCCGCCGGCGTTGTCGGCGATCGGACCGTAGGCATCCACTGAGACCACCATGCCCGTGGTGGCCAGCATGCCGATGGCGGCGACGGCGATGCCGTAGATGCCACCGTCCAACGCCCCGATCGAGTCGAAGGCCATCTCGCCGCCCCAGTATGCGACGCCGACGCCGATCCCCAGGAGGCCCACCGAGGCGGCCACCGAGATCATGCCAGTGGATACGCCGCCGAGGATGGTGGTGGCGGGACCGGTCTCGGTCTGGCTTGCGATCTTTTTGACCGGCGAGAAGTGGTCAGAGGTGTAGAACTCGGCGGTCTTGCCCAGGGCCCAGCCCACGATCAGGCCACCGATCACGGCGATGGCCAGGCCCAGCGGGTTGTCGAAGGCGTCGTTGTCACCAAACAGCCAGTATGCAATCGCCACGGTGGCCGCGGCCGCAATGACCATGGCGACGTTGGTGCCCATGTGCAGGGCCTTGGCCAGCGCCTTGGTGTCGGTGGACGGCGACCCCTTCACGAAGAAGGAGCCGACGATCGAGGCCAGCATTCCCGCCAGGGCGATGGCCATCGGGAACGACAGTAGCGAGATGTTCGTCATGGCGGATGCCTGTTCGGCACCAAGCCCGAGGGCGAAGGCCACGAGCGAGATCGGAGCCAGGATCGACCCGGCGTAGCTCTCGAACAGGTCGGCGCCCATGCCGGCCACGTCGCCCACGTTGTCGCCGACGTTGTCGGCGATGGTCGCCGGGTTGCGGGGGTCGTCCTCGGGAATGCCTGCCTCGACCTTGCCGACCAGGTCTGCACCGACGTCGGCTGCCTTGGTGTAGATGCCTCCGCCCACACGGGAGAACAGAGCGATTGAGGAGGCGCCGAGGCCGTAGGCGGTGACGACCTCGAAGGCATCGTCGACCTCGAGTAGGAGGACGAAGACGATGTAGACGGCCATCAGGCCCAACAGGGCGAGGCCGGCCACGGAGAAGCCCATGACCGCACCACCGCGGAATGCAATGGGCAGGGCCCTGCCGGGACCGTCCTTGGCCGCCTGGGTGGTCCGGGCGTTGGCCATGGTGGCCACCGTCATTCCTATGTAGCCGGCGAGGGCCGAGAGGGAGGCGCCGATCACGTAGGTAACGGCCGCCGCCGGGGCGATCAGGGAGGCGATGAGGATCGCCATGGCGACCACGAAGACCGAGACCCAGCTGTATTCCTTCTTGAGGAAAGCCTTCGCGCCCTTCTGGATCTCGATCATCAGGAAGACCATGCGGTCGTTGCCGGGATCGGCGGCCTTCACGTTCTTGAAGAAGAATCCGGCGAGCAGCAGGCCCAGGAGGGCCGACGCGGCTGCCAGATATGGAATGGCGTCCAAGGAATTGTCTCCTCGATCAGGTGGGACGTAGCGACACTCCGGCCGGTTGTCTTTGGACGGAGTGGTTCGACGGAACACGCCGAGTGGGGCGGGCTCGCACCGGAACCGGGGGAACTCTAGTGAGATACGGGCCCCGGGCCGCACATGAGCAATGCGCCGGAGGTCACTCCGGTGAGGGTGGCGGATCGCCCATCCGTGGGCCACGATCTCACCATGGAATCCGTGCGGGGCGACGTCAGCCGGGTGAGGTCCGGCATGCTGACCCGTCGCCGGGCCCTGGCACCCGACCTGGTGGCACGTGCCTCGGCGCTGGTAGTCGAGCGCATCCTGGGACTACCGGAGGTCCGGGATGCGCAGGTGGTCGGGGCATACATGGGCGTCCGCGGGGAGGTCGACCCCTCACTGCTGCGCGACGAGCCTGGGTTCGAGGTGGCGTTTCCCGTGACGAGAGAAGGCGAAGCTCTCCGCTTCGTCGTGCCGAGCGGCCCCCTTCGGGCGGGTCCGTTCGGGATACCGCAGCCCGACTCCGGGCGTGAGGTGTACCCGTGCACCCTGGACATCGTCCTGGTGCCCCTGGTGGCCGTCGACTCCCGGGGCAACCGGGTTGGCCACGGGGCAGGGTTCTACGACCGGACCTTTGCCGACTGCCGCGGGTCGGAGGGGGGCGGCCCTGTCCTCGTCGGGATCTGCCACGCCTTCCAGGTTGTGCCAGAGATCGACCCACGCCCCTGGGACGTGTCCATGGACCTGCTGGTGACCGACGCCGGCCTGATCCGACCGGGAGGCTGAGCGGGTGGTGGGCCTCCAGAAATTTGTAGGCCGAGGGATTGCCACCCCGGCCGCCCGTCCATGGGGAAGGATTGGGCCGTGCGCATAATCGTGGTGGGTGCCGGCGAGGTCGGCTCCTACGTTGCCGAACGCCTCAGCCGCCAGGGCCACCACGTGGTCCTGATCGAGTCGGACACAGAACGCTTCCGTCAGGTGGACCAGGACCTGGACGTCATGACCCTCCGGGGGAGCGGCACCGACCCAGTGACGCTCGCGGCGGCGGGCATCGAGCAGGCCGACCTGCTGGTCGCCGTTACAGCGGTCGACGAGACGAACATCGTGAGTGCCCTGCTGGCCCGTCGGGCCGGCGTGTCCAAGACGATCATCCGGGTGGAGTCGCGTCCGTTGCGTCGCCCCGAGGTGGCTGCCCTGTTCGACGGCGCCGACGACCACCTGGTAATCGACCCCGACGAGGAGGTCGCCCACGCCGTCCTTCGGCTCATGGAGTACCCGGGAGCCATGGAGGTCAACCAGATGGCGGGTGGCGAGGTGGAGGTGCTGACCGCTCGCCTGCCGGGCCACGCGCCCCTCGTCGGTGTCTCCCTCAGGGCTCTGGGTGCCGAGTTGGAGCCCGACTGGGACTTCATCGTGGGATCGATCACACGCAGGGAGGCCGACGCCGACGAGGAGCGCACGATCATCCCGCGCGGCGACTGGATCCTCCGCAAGGGTGACCTACTCACCGTGATCTGCAAGCGTCGTGCCCTTGGGGACGTCACGGCCCGGATGGGCCTGGCCCATGATATGCCCACCCGGGCACTCCTCCTGGGCGGCGGCCGGACAGCCCAGATGCTGGCTGAATCGCTGATCCAGCGCGGCCTCGACGTGGCCATAATCGAGAAGAAGGAGGAACGGGCCGACGAGTTGACCGACGAATTGGACCGTCGGGTGACCGTCTACCTGGGCGACATCACCGACGCCACGATTCTGGAGGAGGCCGGCGTGGCCAGCCAGGATGTGGTCATAGCCCTGACCGGCGCGGACGACGCCAACGTCCTGGCCTGCCTCTACGCCAAGGCGGCCGGTGCACGGCACAGCCGGTCGGGCGCCGCCGGACCCGAGACCATTGCCGTGGTCCACCGACTGCAGTTGCTGGATCTCCTGGAGGCGCACGAGGTGGATGCGACCCTCAGCCCGAGGACCGCCACGGCCAACAGCGTCTTGCGCTTCGTCCGGGGCGAGGGTGAGACCGTGACCGCAGTTGCCACCTCCCTCCACGGTGATGCCGAGGTCCTGGAGTTCGCCGTGGCGGAAGGCTGCCGCTGCGACGGCCAGTCGATCGCCGACCTGGGCCTCCACGAGGACGTCCTCATCGCCGCGATCGTACGGGACGGCAAGCCCCAAATCGGTCGTGGCCGGAGCACCCTGCGGGCCCGTGACCACGTCATCGCGGTGACCCGACCCAACTCGGCGCCACTCCTCTCCTCCCTGTTCGAGTGACCCGGCCGGTCGGATGATCCGCACCGTCCTGGCCGGGCTCCGGTCGGCGGGGGCGTCGGAGCCGCCCTGGGCATCGTGGACGACCTCCGCTGCAACATCCGTGGTTGTTGCCACGGGGCTCTTCTCGCTCCTGTCCACCACCTCGGGATTGGCCGACATGCTCGGCAACGGCGACGACACCGTGCTCCTCCTGACCCTCGGTGGACTGGCCGGCCTGGCCGCCACGTTCCTGCTCAGCCGGATCCGCCCAGCCGAGCGGATCCGGGACGCCGATGTCCTGGGTGGTGCCACCTCCTGCCTCCTGCTCCTGGTTGGGATGGTCGCGGTCCTGCACCTGCTGGTCGGGACGACGGGCTCGGTAGTCGATGCCGTGACCGACGCGACCGCCGGGCTCACGACCACCGCCCTCGGGACCGTGACACCCGACTCGGCCGACCACGGAGGGCGCTTCCTCCGGGCGGGCAGCCAGTGGATCGGCGGCTTGGGAGCCCTCATGGTCGCCGTCGCCGTACTCCCGTTCTTCGGTGCGGAGCGCGAGTTCGCGGACCGGTCCCGGCTGCACGGACGCCGACCCATGGCGCCGAACCAGCGCACGGCGGTGCGCAACATCCTCTACGTCCACGGCGCGGTCTCGCTCGGAACCTGGGTTGGTTACACCCTGGCCGGGCTGGGCGTATTCGACGCCCTCCTGGTGGCCATGGCGACGGCGTCTACCGGTGGGATGGTGGACGGAGACCCGTTCACGGACCCCGCCGTGCAGTGGGTGGCGGTCGTCGGCATGGCGGTTACCGGAACCAGCCTGGTGGTCCTCTGGCGCCTGGTCGTCGGACGCTCCCGGGGACTCCTCCGCTCGACCGAACTCCGCTCCTATCTGGGCCTGCTGGTGGTCGGGACCGGTCTCCTCCTCCTATGGACGGACGGCTCCGGACCGGACGGCATCCGACGGGCCGCTTTCACGGTGACGGCAGCGCTGACCACCACCGGCTTCCCGTCGGCGCCGGCGGGCACCTGGGCGGCAGCGGCACCCGTGCTCCTCCTGGGCCTCGTGTCGATCGGCCCGATGACCGGTTCGGCGGGCGGTGGCTTCCAGATCCTGAGGCACAGGGCCCTGCTCCAGATCGCCCTCAGGGAGATGGTCCGCCAACTCCACCCGCGGGTGGTCTCCAAGGTGCGGCTGGGGGGTCGGGTCGCATCCGAGTCAACCCTCGCCCGGATCGTGGTCATCCAGTTCCTGGTGGTGAGCGTGCTGTTCGCCACCGCCACCGTGGTGGCCGCCCTGGGCCTCGACCTGGCGACGGCGCTGGGTGTCGCTGTCCACGCGATTTCAACCGGGGGACCGGTACGCGCCCTGGACGGCTCGCTGCTGGACCCGACTGACTGGTCTGCGCCGGTCCGCCTGGCGATCCTCCCGGCCATGGTGATCGGCCGACTGTCGATCTACCCGGCGATGGTGGCCGCCAGCAGCGCAATCTCCGTTGTACGCCATCGGGCCAGGCTGGGACGTCGGATCCGGGCATTCCGGAGGCGAACGGGATGAGGAACGCAGGTGCCGTGGAAGGAGAGAGTGCGAGCCCGCTCAAGGGCCGCTTCCGCAGCACCACGGCGCATGTAGCCGGCCTCGCGCTGCTGTTTATCTCCGTGGGAATGCTGCTTTCCGCGGTCGTCGAATACGTTGACGGGACCGCCGGAAACGCCCTGCTGCTGGCGACCCTGGCCACGGCCCTCGGCGGCATGGCCCTCTGGTGGCCGACTCGGCCCGGCGCCCTCGACCACGCCTCGATCTTCACCGCGGTGGGGACGACGTGGCTGGTGGCTTCGGCGTTCGGGGCACTGCCATACCTCTTCGCCGGAACCTTCGCCGTCGCCGGAAGGCCGTGGGCCGTGGTGCTGGCCGACGCGTTGTTCGAGTCGGTCTCGGGGTACTCCTGTACAGGTTCCACCGTCTTCGGCGGTCACAACCCAATCGCCGCCCAGGGCTCCGGGGTGCTCCTCTACCGCCAGCTCACCCAGTGGGCCGGAGGCATGGGAATCGTCGTGCTCGTGGTGACCGTGCTGCCGTCCTTGCGTGCCAGTGGCCTGGGCCTCATCGATGCCGAGGCCCCGGGTATAGGCGTGGATCGCCTGGCCCCCCGTGTCCGGGACACCGCAGCCCGTTTCTGGAAGTTGTACGCGGGCCTCACCGCCCTCATCGCAGTCGGGCTCCTGGCCGCCGGCATGGGTCCGTTCGACGCGGTGGCCCACGCCCTGACCACGTCCTCCACCGGAGGATTCTCCACCCGAGACGGCTCCATCGGCCACTGGGACAGCCTCAGCGTGGAACTCGTCCTGGTTGTCGCCATGGTCCTCGGCGCGGCCAACTTCACCCTCCATGGGCGCTCCATCTCACTCCGGAGGATCGTGCACTTCTCGGATCACGAGTTCCGCGGCTACCTCGCCATCCTCGGAATCGGCACGGTGCTGGTCACCGGAATGCTGGCCATCGACGGCATGGGCGTAGCCCGGGCATTGCGCATGGCCCTCTTCAACGTGGTCACGCTCGGTACCAGCAGCGGCTTCGGCAACGCCGCCGGGGCCGGCAGCGACGGCGACTTCGTGCGTTGGGCCGCCGGCCCGCAGATGGTCCTGCTCTTCCTCCTGGTGTTCGGCGGGTGCACCGGCTCGACGGCGGGCGGTGTGAAGGTCATGCGGCTACGGATCGGCATGGCCCACGCCTACAGGACGCTGCGGGGATTCCGACGCCCACGAGCCCTATTGCCGGTCCGACAGGGAGCCGCCACGGTTCCCGACACCATCGTCGCCCGGATTGCCGGCTTCATGGTCATCTACGGGATGCTGGTTGTGGGCGGCACGATGGTCATCGCCGCCCTGGGTACCGATCTGGTAACCGCCGTGGGTGGCGTCGTTGGCGCCCTGGGCAACATGGGACCGGCCTTCGGGGAGGCCGGCCCCACGGCCTCGTTCGTCGACGGCTTCTCGACGCCGGCCCGCCTGGTCCTGGCGGTCCTGATGCTGGTGGGCCGCCTGGAGATCTTCCCGATGCTGCTCATGCTCGTAGCGCCCTACCGATCCCTCCGCGGGGCCGGTAGGCGGGGCCGGGGCTGACCGACGGCGAAGGTCAGCCGGCGAACAACTCGACCAGCAGATCGCGGAGTCGAGCCGGATCGGCGCTACCGCAGGTCTCGCGGGCGCTGTGCATGGCCAGTTGGGCGACCCCGAGGTCGACCGTCCGCATGCCGACCGCGGCTGCGGTTGGCGGACCAATAGTCGAACCACAGGCCATGTCGCCTCGGCTTACGAAGGACTGGAGGTCGACCGAGGCCCGCTCGGCCGCCAGCCGAACGATCCCGGCACCGATTGCGTCGGTGGCGTACCGCTCCCGGGCGTTGAACTTGAGTACCGGACCTCCGTTCAGGAAGACCAGGTGCTCGGGATCGTGGCGCTCCGGGTAGTTCGGATGGGTGGCATGGGCACCGTCGACCGAGAAGACCACCGAGGCGCTCGTCGGTCGGTCCGCCAGGCCGACGAACCGACGGAGGATCCGATCCAGGATCGGTCCGGCCGCACCGGTGGACGACACGCTGCCGACTTCCTCGTGGTCGAAAAGTGCCAGCACCGGGACCGGACCCTCGCCGGCGGAGGCGGCCGCCAACGCCTCGGTGCCGGCGTGGCAGGAGAGCAGGTTGTCGATCCTCGGTGCGCTCACCATGTCCTCCTGCAGGCCGACGAGGCGGGACGGCGTCAGGTCGTGGAACATCATGTCCCATGCCAGGACGTCATCCGGATCGATGTCCGCGTCGGCGGCCGCCATGGCCGGAAAGGCGCCGGGCGTGGCATCACCCAGGCCGAGGACGGGGGAGAGGTGCTGCTGGGGGTTCAGGACCAGGCCCTTGTCGTTCACGCCCCTGTCCAGGTGAACCGCCAACTGGGGTATACGTGCCACGGGACGATCGTCGCGGACAAGGACATCACGGACACTGCTCCCGTCCCGTACGGCCAGTCTGCCGGAGAACCCGAGGTCCCGATCCAGCCAGGAGTTCAGGAGCGCGCTGCCGTAGACCTCGACGCCGAGCTGGCGAAAGCCCATGCCGCCCCGGTCGGGGATCGGCTTCAACCTCAGGTTCGGGCTGTCGGTGTGGGCGCCCACGATTCTGAGCGGCGCGTCAGGCGCCCGGCCGGCATCCGCCCAGGCCACCAGCGTTCCTCCGGACCTGACCAGGTGCCGGCCGGGTCCGGGTGGATCGTCGTCGGGGCCGAGCTCCGTGAAACCGACGGCCATCAGGCGTGATGCGGCTTCGGCGACGGCGTGGTACGGGCTGGGCGAGGCATCTATGTATCGGCACAGATCGCGTGCCGGAGCGTTGTCAGGGGCGGTCATTGCCCTATATTGGTCCCTCCACGGCCGACGTGAGACGCCAGCAATGAGGCGGCGACGATTCCCGGCCATCGCTCCGACCGACGATGTTCCGGGCGATCTCCAGACAGAGGGCCCGCCAGGGTCCCGGATCCCAGGAGACGACTCCCCGAACATGTCCGCCGACTTCGATCAACAGCGCCGGCCGGCCCACGCCGAACGCGACATGCCGTCGGCCCAGGGCCTCTACGACCCACGGTTTGAGCACGATTCCTGCGGGGTCAACTTCGTTTGCCACCTACGGGGCGCGGCCAGCCACAGGATCATCGAACTGGGTGTGGGGGCACTCTGCAGGATGCAGCACCGGGGAGCCCTCGGGGCCGAGAAGAACACCGGTGACGGCGCCGGCATCCTGCTCCAGGTTCCCGACGGCTTCTACCGGCAGGTGGTGCCCTTCGAACTTCCGGAGCCCGGTCGGTACGCCACAGGCATCGCCTTCCTCCCGAGTCACCCCGAAACGGCCGACCGGGCCGCCGCGGCGGTGGAGGAGATAGCCACTCAGGAGGGCCTGGAGGTGCTCGGCTGGCGGGACCTGCCGATCGACGACTCCATGATCGGCAGCGCCGCACGTGCCACCGAACCGACCTTCCGTCAGGTCTTCCTGGCCGGCATCCCGGCCGAGGGTGGTCGTCCCTCGGGCATAGCCCTGGACCGCCTTGCCTACGTGGTCCGCAAGCGGATCGAACACGAGGTCCGACTGGACGGCGACGGGCGGTCCCCGGAGCCCCAGGGCGTCTACTTCCCGTCGCTCTCGGCAAGGACCATTGTCTACAAGGGGATGCTCACCACCCTCCAACTGTCGACGTTCTTCGCCGACCTCACGGACCCACGGGTGGAGAGCGCCATGGTCCTGGTGCACTCCAGGTTCTCAACCAACACGTTCCCCTCCTGGCCGCTGGCCCACCCCTATCGGATCGTGGCCCATAACGGCGAGATCAACACCGTGCAGGGCAACCGGAACTGGATGCGGGCCCGCGAGGCACTTATGGCCACCGACCTGATCCCCGGCGACCTGGAGAGGCTCTTCCCCATCTGCACGCCGGGAGCCAGCGACACGGCCGGGTTCGACGAGGCCCTAGAGCTCCTCATCCTGAGTGGATACCCGCTTCCCGAGGCAATCCTGATGATGATCCCGGAACCGTGGGAGCACCACACCGAGATGTCCGACGAGCGCCGGGCCTTCTACCAGTACCACGCATCCCTCATGGAGCCCTGGGACGGCCCGGCCTCGATCGCCTTCACAGACGGCACCGTGATCGGCGCCGTCCTGGATCGCAACGGCCTCCGGCCCAGCCGGTACTGGGTCACGAGCGATGACCTGGTGGTGATGGCCAGCGAGGTCGGCGTGGTGGACGTCCCCACAAGCCAGGTGGTCGAGAAGGGGCGATTGGAGCCGGGCCGGATGTTCCTCATCGACACCACGGAGGGCCGGATCATCCGGGACGACGAGATCAAGGCCAGCCTGGCCTCGGCGCGGCCCTACCGGGAGTGGCTGGACGGGAACCTGGTCCACCTGGACGACCTCCCCGCCAGGGACCGTGTGCTGTCCGCCGACGGCACCCTGCTCCAACGCCAGCAGGCGTTCGGCTACACACACGAGTCCCTCAAGGTGCTCCTCGCCCCGATGGCCCGCGACGGCAAGGGGGCCATCGGCTCGATGGGTACCGACACGCCGATCGCCGTCCTGTCCGACCGGTCCCGGCCCATCTACGACTACTTCCAGCAGCTCTTCGCCCAGGTCACCAACCCGCCGCTGGACGCCATCCGCGAGGAGCTCATCACCGCGGTGTGCACCACGGTCGGCCCCGAACGCAACCTTCTATTCCCGGAGGCCGCCAGCTGCCGACAGGTCCACCTGCCCCATCCGGTCATCACAGAGGCCGAGTTGGCCGCCCTCGTGGGAATCGACGGAGACGGTGGCCCGGGCGGCTTCACCACCCGCGTCCTGGACGGCCGCTACGAGGTGGCCCGCGGCGGCGAGGGCCTGGCCCATGCCCTGGAACGGCTCCGGCAGGATGCCACGGCTGCAATCGCCGACGGTGTGGACATCCTGGTCATCAGCGACCGCAGTCCGACCCAGACGTTGGCCCACATCCCGTCTCTGCTGGCCACCGGTGCGGTCCACCACCACCTCATCCGGGAGAGGACCCGTACCAGGGTCGGCCTGCTTGTCGAGAGCGGTGACGCCCGCGAGGTGCACCACGTGGCCCTGCTGCTGGGATACGGCGCATCGGCTGTCTGCCCGTACTTGGCCTTCGCCTCGGTCGACGCCATGGTCGACTCCGGCCACCACGGACTTCCAACGACCATGACGCCGGAGAGGGCCCGCCGCAACACGGTCCGGGCCTTCGACCAAGGCTTGCTCAAGATCATGTCCAAGATGGGCATCTCCACCGTTGCGTCCTACACCGGTGCCCAGATCTTCGAGGCCATCGGCCTGGGCAACGAGGTGGTGGAGGCGTGCTTCGCCGGGACGGTCAGTCGGCTGGGTGGCGTGGGGTTGGACGTCCTGGCCGCCGAGGTGGCCGGACACCACGCCACGGCCTTCCCCAACAATCCGGAGGAGCGCGCCCACCGCACCCTCGAGGAGGGAGGGGAGTACCGGTGGCGCCGGGAGGGTGAGTACCACCTCTTCAACCCGGAGACCGTCTTCAAGCTCCAGCACGCCACACGCGAAGGTCGCTACGACCTGTTCAAGGAGTACACGAGCCTCGTCGACGACCAGGCCCGAGGCCTGGCCACGCTACGCGGAATGTTCGACTTCCGGGAGGACCGTCAGCCACCCGTGCCGATCGACGAGGTGGAGTCGGTGCCGTCGATAATCAGCCGCTTCTCCACCGGAGCGATGTCCTACGGCTCGATCAGCGCCGAGGCCCACGAGACGCTCGCCATAGCCATGAACCGCATCGGCGGCAGGTCCAACACCGGCGAGGGGGGCGAGGACCCCGACCGGTTCACGCCGGAGGCCAACGGCGACCTCCGGAGGTCGGCCGTCAAGCAGGTGGCCTCGGGACGCTTCGGGGTGACGAGCGAGTACCTGGTCAACAGCGACGACCTCCAGATCAAGATGGCCCAGGGGGCCAAGCCGGGCGAAGGTGGCCAACTGCCGGGCCACAAGGTGTACCCCTGGATCGCCCGTACCCGCAACTCCACGCCGGGCGTGGGGTTGATCTCCCCGCCACCCCACCACGACATCTACTCCATCGAGGACCTGGCCCAACTCATCTACGACCTCAAGAACTCCAATCCGGTCAGCCGTATCCATGTGAAGCTGGTCTCCGAGGTGGGTGTGGGCACCGTGGCCGCCGGCGTCTCGAAGGCCCACGCCGACGTGGTCCTGATCTCCGGACACGACGGAGGCACCGGGGCCTCACCGCTGACCTCCATCAAGCACGCCGGAGCGCCCTGGGAACTGGGCCTTGCCGAGACGCAGCAGACGCTGCTCCTGAACGACCTCAGGGACAGGATCGTCGTGCAGGTGGACGGCCAGCTAAAGACCGGCCGGGACGTCATGATTGCCGCCCTGCTCGGCGGGGACGAGTTCGGGTTCGCCACCGCCCCACTGGTCGTCTCGGGTTGCGTGATGATGCGTGTCTGCCACCTCGACACCTGTCCGGTCGGGGTGGCAACGCAGAACCCGGAACTCCGCAAGAAGTTCACCGGTCGTCCGGAGTTCGTCGTCAACTTCTTCGAGTACATCGCCGAGGAGGTACGGGAACTCCTGGCAGCCCTGGGCTTCCGAAACCTGGACGACGCCATTGGCCGGGCCGAGTTCCTGGACGTCAGCCGGGCTGTAGACCACTGGAAGGCCCGCGGCCTGGACCTCTCACCCATACTCCACATCCCGGATGTGGGCGCGGCCGACCGTCGCAACACGAAGGGCCAGGACCACGGCCTGGACGACATCCTGGACCGGCACCTGATCGCCGGGTCAGAAGCAGCCCTGGAGCGGGGCGAGCACGTCGACATCGCCACCCCCGTCAGCAACGTGGACCGCTCGGTCGGCACCATGCTGGGCTACGAGCTGACACGTCGCCATGGCGGTAACGGGCTGCCGGACGACACCATCCAGGTGGACCTCGTGGGTTCTGCGGGCAACAGCTTCGGCGCCTTCGTGCCGCGCGGTATCACCCTGCGCCTCACGGGAGACGCCAACGACTACGTCGGCAAGGGGCTCTCGGGTGGCCGGATCACCATCCGTCCACCGGCCGACTCGCCCTTCGTGGCCGCCGACCAGATCATTGCCGGAAACGTCATCTTGTACGGGGCCACCTCGGGCGAGGCCTTCATCCGGGGTCGGGTGGGGGAGCGGTTCTGCGTACGCAACTCCGGTGCCACGGCCGTAGTGGAGGGCATCGGGGACCACGGGTGCGAGTACATGACGGGCGGCCGGGCAGTGGTACTGGGCCTGACCGGTCGAAACTTCGCAGCCGGGATGTCAGGAGGCATCGCCTTCGTCCACGATCCCGAGGGCACCTTCCCGGCCCGGGTCAACCGGGAGATGGTCCTCATAGAGTCCCCGGACGCCGACGACTCCGACTGGCTGCGCAACGTGGTGGAGCGCCACCGCCTCGAGACCGGATCCACCGTCGCCGAGCGCCTGCTGGACTCATGGGACGAAGAGGCCCTGCGGTTCGTGAAGGTGATGCCCACCGACTACAAGCGGGTGGTCGAGGCGGCCGCGGCCGCCAGGGCCTCCGGCCGTGACGAGGTGGAGGCGGTCATGGCCTCCACCCGGGGATAGGGGTCCGACGTGGGCGACGCACGGGGATTCCTCAAGCACGACCGGCAGCTCCCGGATCGGCGATCGGTTCCGGTCCGCCTCCGCGACTGGCGGGAGGTCTACGAACCGTTCACGGACGACTCGCTCCGCCAACAGGCCAGCCGCTGCATGGACTGCGGCATTCCGTTCTGCAACGACGGATGCCCCCTCGGCAACCTCATTCCCGACTGGAACGACCTGGTGCACCAGGGCCACTGGCGAGATGCCATCGAGCGGCTCCACGCCACCAACAACTTCCCAGAGTTCACCGGACGCCTTTGCCCGGCACCCTGCGAAGGCTCGTGCGTCCTGGGGATCAACGAGCCGCCGGTGACCATCAAGCAGGTCGAGGTCAGCATCGTGGACAGGGCCTGGGCCGAGGGCTGGATAACACCGGTGGTCCCCGCGGAGAACACGGGCCGACGGGTGGCGGTGGTGGGGTCCGGGCCGGCCGGCCTGGCAGCCGCCCAGCAGTTGACACGGGCAGGCCACGGCGTCGTCGTGTTCGAGCGGGCGGATCGGATCGGGGGACTGCTCCGCTACGGCATCCCGGAGTTCAAGATGGAGAAGCGCCACCTCGACCGGCGCCTGGCGCAGATGGAGGCAGAGGGCACGGAGTTCCGCACGAACACGTCGGTGGGCGTGGGCCTGTCCGTGGACCAGCTCACGGCCGACTTCGATTCCGTGGTGCTGGCCTGTGGCGCAACGCAGAGCCGTGACCTGCCGATTCCGGGTCGGGAGCTGGAGGGCGTGCACCAGGCCATGGAGTACCTGCCGGGGTCCAACCGGGTCCAGGAGGGCGACAGCCTGTCGGCAGTCATCGACGCCGAGGGCAGGGACGTGGTGATCATCGGCGGTGGCGACACCGGCGCCGACTGCCTGGGTACGGCGCTCCGACAGGGAGCCCGATCGGTGCACCAGTTCGAGATCATGCCGAGGCCGCCGGACGATCGGGCCGAGAGCAACCCGTGGCCGACCTGGCCGATGATCTACCGGGTCTCCTCGGCGCACGAGGAAGGCGGCGTGCGGGAGTTCGCCATCAACACCTCCGAGTTCGTTGGCCGGGACGGGCGACTCACCGCCCTGCGGACCCACAGGGTGGCTCAGGTATTCGCGGACGGACGCATGTCCTTCGAGCCGATCGAGGGGTCCGAGGTGGACTTCGCCGCAGACCTGGTCCTCCTGGCCATGGGTTTCACCGGACCCGAGCGCAACGAGTTGGTCGAGGGCCTGGGCATCCAGTTGGACAACCGGGGCAACGTGGTCAGGGACGACGAGTTCCGTACCACGGTGGACGACGTCTTCGTCTGTGGCGACATGGGTCGGGGACAGTCGCTCATCGTCTGGGCGATCGCGGAGGGCCGTGCCTGTGCCTCTGCCGTGGACCGGTCCCTCAGCGGGTCCACCCAACTCCCGTCTCCCATCTCTCCTACCGCGGCTCCGCTGCGTTGACCTACGCGGTGTCTCCGACCGCCCACCTCGTCGTCGTCCACCGGAACCGTGGGGACACCTGTAGACAGACCGTCGAGCGGTTCCGGGAGCAGGCCGAGCTCACCGTGACCGTGGTCGACAACGGTTCGAGAGCCGACGAGTTGGCCGCCCTGGAATTCGACCTGGACGATGACGTGGAGGTTGTCCGGACGGGCCACAACCTGGGCTTCGGACCCGGCGCCAACGTGGGCCTCGACCGATGGCTGGCAGGACCGCACGAGTTCTGCCTCCTCGCCCCCCACGATGCCCGACCACTGGAGGGCACCGTGCTGAGGCTCCTGGAGGAGCTCGACTCCCGTCCGTCGGCCGGTCTGGCCTGTGCGGACGTGGGTGACGGCGAGGTGCCGAGGATCCAGCCCTACCTCGGCCCCATAGGCGGGCCCGCCTCCGGGACGGACGGCTGGGAGGAGGCCGACTACCCCCACGGCACCCTCATGGCGCTCCGGCGGGCCTGCATCGTCGACGTCGGCACCTTCGACGAGCGCTACTTCGCCTACTGCGAGGAGGCGGACCTGGGCATCCGGGCCCGGCGGGCCGGATGGGAGGTGGGCCTGGTCCGGGGTGCGCTGGTCGACAACCCCGAGAGCGGCTCGGAAGCGGCCCTCATCGACTACCTCATGGTCCGCAACACGCTGCTGCTGCTGGCAACCCACTTCGGCTGGTACAACGCCGTGTTCCGCGCCGCCGTGGTGGTCCTCGAGTCGACGGTGGGGTGGTGGCGCCCGGAAGTAAGGAGCCCCTACCACACGGGCAGTTCCAGGTTCCGAGCCCTTCGCCACGCCGCCCTGGGACGGTTCGGGCCACCGTGACGCCACGCGCGATGGGCCACTACCTGTCAGAAGGGGCGTGCGTCCAAGAACCCGAGGGCCGCATCGATGAAGCCGAAGTCACGCGGGGTGGCGAAGTGGTCCACCCCTCGCAGGATGACCTGGGTGGCGTCGGGGAGTGCCGCCACGAGGGGGTCCGCAGGCCCCGCGAAGTCCTGGTCTCCCAGCACCACCTGTACCGGAACGGTGATCCCGGCCAGTAGCCCTACGGTGAAGGTCCGACGGTCCGGTCGTTGCAGGAAGGCCGTCAGCGCCGCCCTGTCCGCACTCCCGTCCTCCGGTAGATCGGCGAAGTAGCGGAGTTCGGGATCGCCTGCTGCCCCGGTCCGGACGGCCTCGACGATGGCGGCACCCCGCTCCCGGTCCGACACGAAGAGGTTGCGACCCACCCCGGCCACCACAATCCGCCGGAACCGGTCGGGGTGGTGGGCGGCCAGCCAGAGGATGGCCATCGCACCGGCGGAGAAGCCGACGGCGTCGACCGGATCGAGCGGGAGCCGAGCCAGGATCCGGTCTTCGAGGTCCCGGTAGGCCTCGGGGTCGACCGGCTTCTCAGCCTCGCCGTGGCCCAGCAGGTCCACCCCGATGACCGACCTGCCGGCATCGCCCAGCAGGTCCACCCAACCGTTTCCGAGCCAGGTGGTGGCGAAGGAGGTCCCGAATCCGTGAACCATGAGGACGTCGGGGCCGGCCATCGGGCGAACCTAATCCCGGGTCCGGTTTCTGCCCGGATCGGGCCCGTCCCGCTGGCCGACCGGGTGGCGTCGGTACTCTGGCCCGGTGACGCCGCAGCGCCTCCTCCTCGCGGTCGGGCTGCCGCTCGGCCTCCTGATCGCCCTGCTGTCGCCAGCCTGGACCGGTTACGACGAGTTCACGCACTTCGCCAGGGTGGTCGACATGGCACAGGGGAACCTGGAGCCGATGGCGACGGCGGAGGGAATCGGCTCGGTGATCCCCTACGCCCACCGGGAGGCCACGGCGCAGATATTCCTCGACCACAAGGCCGGGAGGGCGCCCTGGACGCCCACGTCGGTGCGGGCACTGCTCCAGCATCGACCCGATGGACGGACGGTGTTCGTCGACACCCGCCCCACCAGCGCCTCGACGCCATTGGGGTACCTTCCGGCGACCATCGGGGCGTTCGTTCCGGTGCGGGCGGACGCCCCTGGTCTGGCCGTCCTCTGGGCAGGGCGCCTGGCCTCACTGGCCGCCTACCTCGGGATCGCCTGGTGGGCGGTGTCGACCGCCGCTGCCTTCCGGTGGTCGTTGGTGGTGGCAGCCACCCTCCCGCTGAATCTGGCCCTGGCTTCCTCCGTCTCGCCGGACGGCCTGACCATTGCCGCCGTGCTACTGGCGGTCGCCACGTGGACTCGGGTCGAGGCGGGCGAACAACTGCCGATCCGGGTTCTCCTTGCGTCGTGCCTGATGCTCGCCCTCGCCAAGCCGCCCTACTTCCTCGTGCTGGCGCTGTTCCCCGCCTCGGCGATCCTGGACCGCACGGCTGGCAGGATCCGGGCGGCCCTGGTCGCCGGCGGTGCGCTCCTCCTCGGCCTTGTGACGACGGTGGCCAACTCCTCTGAGAACTACCAGGCCGCCACCATCACCATGAGGGTCCAGGAGATTCACTTCCAGCCCGACGTCCAACTGGATCGGCTCCTGAGTGACCTGCCGGGCTTCCTCTGGACCGCGGTCGACACCTGGATCACGGAGTACCGCTTCTACGTTCAGGGCTGGTTCCGGCAGCTGGGGTTCTGGGAGGCCGACCTACCGGCGGTGGTGCCGTGGATGCTGCTGGTGGTCCTGGCCGCTGCCATACTCCGACTCGACGGCGACGACCTGCGTGGCCTGGTGGGGGTCCGCAGGACGATGGTGGCCTTCGGGGTGGGTGCCCTGCTGGTCGCCATCTACGCCGTGAGCTACGTCTACTTCACCGACCGCGCCGACTACGGCCATATCGGGTTGCAGATGGCCCGCTACGCCCTGCCGCTGGCCGTCTTGGCCGCCGTGGCCTGGTCCCCCCGGGCCCTCATTCCGGCGGCGGGTCGAATCGACCGACGCTGGGCCCTGGTCGCGGTGGCTCTCGTACCGACGGTGGGCATCGGAGCCTCGGTCGTCACCTGGCTGTGGACGGGAGCCAATACCCCTCTGGGCTGAGGTCGGCTCAGCGTTGGGACCGGCGTTCCAGAAGTGCCTCGACTGCGGCGGCCGCCATGCAGAGGATCGCCAGAACGCCGACCACGTGGTAGCGGTCGAAGAAGAGCGGCCACACGAAGTCGCGTGGATGCCGGTACCTGATCTGGTCGATGGCGATGAGGCCGGCAGCGACGGTCATGGACGTCACGGCCAGGGCTGCGGTCAGGCGCTGCGGTAGGCGACCCTGGACCCCCAGTGCCGCCAGAGCCCCGATGGCCGCCCCCGTGACGGGCCAGGCCGGAAGGTTCAGGATGGCGAAGGCGGCAATGGCCAGCCCAACGGCCATCGCCGGGCCGCGGCCCAGGAGGCGACGGCGGCGGACGGGGTTCACGAACTCGGCAGGCTCCCCGACAGGTGGTCCCGTGTCCCCACGTCCACGCACCGCCAGGGCCAGGCATGCGAGTGAGGCGGCCAGCGAGAGGTAGAGGCCCGCCCACACGGAGCGCTGGGGCGTCCAGCGAAGGCGGAAGGTAGTGGGTCCGTTGCCGGGGACGACCAGCCACCCGTTGGCATAGCCGTCCACCAGGGTCGGTGGGCCAAGGTCCCGGTCGCCCGCGTCCCGGAGGCTCCATCCGTCGTTGAGGCTCTGTCCGAGCACGAGCCAGACCGGCATGTCCCCTCCGGATACCTCGACCACGAGGCTGGTCCGGGAGCGGTGGAGCGTTCTGATGGTCGGAAGGGGGGTCGGGCCAGGGTCGTCGGCGGGGGCCGAGGTCAGGACGAGGCGGTCGATGTCGACGCCGGTGGTGGCACCGGCGGTGCCGACCACGCGGTGCTCGCCGTGTCCCAGCCGGAGGGCCGCGCCGCAGGGCAGCACGGTCATCGGCCGACGGGCCAGGGCGTCGGTCATCGACCCGACGAGCCGTACCTCAACCGCGACGCCGTCGACCTCGAGGAGGTCGTCACGGCATCCGGTGTCGTACCACGGGAGCACCGGTGGAGTGTCGGGGCCGTCGTGGATCTCGACGATGGCCACCGGCAGGATGTCCGGGAGGCCGGAGTACCAGTTCATGGTGCGCCTCTCGGCCACGCTCAGGACCTCGATGGTGAGCGTCCGGCTGGTGAATGGCGGAACCGGGAGGTCCACCGTGACGACTCCGGCGGTGACATTCCGCAGCGTGCCCGGTAGGTCCACCGTGCCGACAGGTCCGTCGTCGCCGATGACGAGGAGCGCTGTGGGAGCCGAGTGCAGCCCGTCGGCCCTGTAGGTCATGGAGAGGTCGGAGAAACGTCGGGCGACGGCGTGGGTGACCGTCAGCGCCTGGCCGACCTGGTCGCCTATCGGCGCCTGCCATGCTGTGGACGGGTCATCGTCGAATGCCGAACGTGCTCGGGACCCGAGGTCACCGGCCAGGCTGCCTGTCGAGCGGGCGAAGGGACCCGACGGATGGTCCATGAGCCCGTCGGCGGCATCGGTCGAGAGGCGGGCCTCGCCACGCAGCAGGAACGTCCGGTCCCACGGGATCGACGCCGTCCGGTCCATGGCCCTCTCGGGCTGCTTCCGGATCGGGTCCAGCGGATCAGAGCGCTGGCGGGTCAGGAGCAGCACGACCTCGGCACCAGCGTCAGCTCCCACCGCATCGGTCAGGTCCGTGGGCAGCAGGATCGTCTCGTCGGCCACGAGGCCGTCCACCACCACATCGGCGAACCCGACCCCGGTGACCCCCGCATAGTGGTCGAGGGTGCCGACGTCGGTGTTGCGTACCTCCAGCCCGATGCGTGACACCTCGCCTCCCGGGAGGTCCAGGCGCTGGCCGGGCACCGACCGCGACGACCCGTCGAGTGTCACGTCGATCCACCTGTCGTCGAGGTGGACCCTGAGGTCGGTGATCCACCGGTTTTGGCCCTGCGACGAGGCCTGTATGAGTATCAGGTGTCCAACGGGAGCCGGTCGGTCGAGGTGGAGGTCGAGGCGTTCTCCGACCACGTCGTTGAACGCCCCGACCGACCAGGCGGTGTCCACGAGGCCGTCGACGGCATGGAACGGTCGGTCCCCCGGGGTGAACGTCACGGGGTTGCCGTAGGCGGTGGCATCCACGCGGATGCCAATCTGTCGGGCGACCGTCCTGGTGCCGGCATGCTCCGGTAGCACGGGGAGGCGCTGGTCGGAGAGGTCGCCGGCGGTCGGTGCCTCGTCGAGTCGCTCCGTGTACCCGGTCGTCTCGCGGATGGTGCCCCAGCGGTGGCCGTCCTTCCGGTTGGTGTCGGTGAGTACCAACCTGGCTCCCGCCACGTTGAGCTCCCGGACCGCGGCGGGATCCTCGCTGAACGACGCGCTGAACAGGACGGGTCGACCCGGCTCCAACAGCCCTTCGCCGGCCGCTGCCACGAGGCCCACGGCATCCCCGACCACCACGACTGGCCTCGTCGGGTCGGCCAGCCGGAGGATCGGCTGCGGATCCGACACGGGCAGGACGACGGCGGGAGCAGGGTGCCCGGTCCCGGGTGGGCGCGCCAGCGTGTGCTGGTCGATGAGTGGTCGTTCGGGCCCCGCGACGTTGGCCAGCGGCTCTCCGAAGCCGATGGGCGCCTCGAATCCGGGAGCGACTCGCAGGTCGGACCAGAGGTCATCGGGCCGAGGGGTCCGGAACCGTTCGAACTGGAGGTCGGCTCTGTAGACCACGTCGCCTGCCCCGAGGAGTCGCGCCATCGGCGCCAGGCCATCGGGGTCGAAACGCCCCTCCTGGAGCTCGGCATCCAGTGCCACCAGGAGGGCAGCCGAGGCCGGAGATCCCTGGGGGATCAACTCCCGGGCGACGTGGGCGCGGTCCATGAGGCCCGGGAGCACGGGGTCACCCGAGTTGCCCCAGCGGTATGCGGCGAAGTCGGTCCCCGGTATCTCCAGGACCCGCGTCGTGTCCGCCTGGGAGTCCAGGTGGGCTGCCGCCTCGTGCCAGTAGCCGGGAACGTCCTCCGGCCGCTGGACCAGTCGGCCGAGGATCTCTCCCTGCCAGAGCGGCGAGAGGTTGGCCACGACCAGGAGGCAGAGTCCGATGGCCAGGGGCTGTTCCCAACGGGGACGCCACCGTCCCAGGGCCGCCACCCCGGCACCCAGCAGCATGGACGTCCCCAGGATCGAGAGGGGGAGCGCACGCGGGGTGCTGCGAATGGCCAGCCCGGCGTCGGTCAGCGTCCACTCCCGGAAGAGCCGGCCCAGGGGGGAGGGTCCGTCGTAGGGATGGGCGCCGATGCCCACGAGGAGGCCGACCACCATGAGCATTAGGGCGTGGCCACGGTGGCGGAAGCGGACCAACACCGCCGCGAGGAGGGCAAGGAGGGGCAGGGCGAACGAGAGGGGAAGTGCCCAGCGCGTGTAGGAGGTTGCCGGCTCGATCCAGGCCCCGAGGCGGCCCTGTCCGTAGAAGTACCAGTAGCCGAGGCCCCGGAAGAGCTCCGGGGCGGTGGCGGCGTCGGAGACGACCTTGTAGTTCTCGGTGAGGCGTAGCGTCGGAAGGCCGTACCGGGCCTGGACGGCCAGGCCGACCATCCACCAGGCTCCGGTAGCCACGAATGCCGCACCCATCCTGGAGGCCGTCCCGGCTATGCGCGACCAGGGCGCTGACCGCTCCAGCCCGCACCAGGCCAACCACGCCACCGGCCCGATGCCGACCAGGAGCAGGGAGCTGGCGTTCACGCCTCCGACGGTCAGCGTGACCAGGCCGAAGGCCGCCGCATGGCGCCATCCCGGCGTCCGGAGTGCCCGGATGGTGAGCCCCATCAGCCACGGAAGGCCCGCCCACGGCAGGAGGATCACCGAATGCCGGTCCACGTAGTTGAGGAGGTACGGGCTGAGCATGTAGGCCAGCGACGAGACCAGCATGGCGGGTCCCCGCCAGCCCAGGGTGCGTAGGAACCAGCGCATGCCGAGGCCGGCGGCCAGCAGAACCGAACCCAGCCAGAGTCGCTGCGTGATCCAGTCCGGGAGGCCCAGTGCCTCGCCCAACCAGAAGAACGGGCCCACCGGCCAGAGGTAGCCGATGTTCTGGTGGGTTACGGAACCCAACGCCACCTCGGGCTGCCACATGTAGGGCGCCCGCGCCAGGAGCCGGCCGGGATCCAGGTAGAGGTAAGCCTTCGTGTCCGCGGCCACCCGACCCACGTCGTTCAGGAGCATGGGCACGTACGCCACCACGACCAGGACCAGGCGTTGGACGACGTCCCGACTGAGGAGCGGGGGCCGCGTGGTCATTGGCCGCCGGCGGTGGATGCCAGCACCCGGAACGCCTCGGTGGCCGTGCGGTCCCAGTCGAAGCGGGCCGCCATCAGGATGGCCCCGGCCGAGAGGGCGGCACGGCGACCGGGGTCGCCCACCACCTCGATGAGCCTCGCGGCCAGGTCAGGCGGTCCGTCGGCCAGGAGGCCGGAGTGGCCGTCCCGGACGGCATCACGGTGCCCCGATATGTCGGTGACCACCGCCGGGGTCCCACAGGCTGCCGCCTCGGTGATGGTCATCCCCCAGCCTTCGCTGATCGAGGCGCTGGCCAGGACGGTGGCTCTGCGGTACGCATCGACCAGCCCCTCGTCGGACACACGTCCCCGGAAGGCGACCGAGGAATCCATCCCGAGGTCCGTCGCCAGCGTCCTCAGTGCCCCCTCCTCCGGGCCCTCGCCGATCACCTCCAGGCGGATGCCCCTGACAGCTAGGCGTGCCTCGGCCACGGCTCGCAGCAGCACGTCCACACGCTTGGACGGCATGAGCCGGCCGACGCTCAGCACCAGCGGGATCGCATCCGGAGCACCCCCGGGCGTGTACCGACGGTCGATGCCGGGCTCGACGACGTGGACCCCGTGCGGACGGTGTCCCAGCCCGGCGACGAGGTCGTCGGCTGACGAGCGGGACAGGGTCACCACGGGCGTGGAGCGGTAGAAGGGTGGCGCCAGGCGGCGTTCCAGCAGCGAGCCGAGCCTGGCCAGGCCGGGGGAGAGGACGAGGGGCCACATGGCGGTGTGGTCGTGGTGCTGGATCACCATGCGCGGCCCCCGACCCCACAGCGGGGTCAGGAAAGGCACACCGTTCCACACCTCGACAAGGGCGTCCCTACGTCCTTGTCGACCCGCCATCTCGCCCAGGATGCTCGCCGGGAACACCCGGTACCTTCCGGACCTTCTGATCACCTCGTAGCCGTCCCGGACCACCCGCTCGGGTCCGTCGGGGACGGCCGAGGTCCGCATGCAGACAGCCAGCCCGGCGGCCGACCAACGCTTCAGCACCTCGTGCCCGTGGAGCTCCGAGCCTCCGGCCTCCGGATCATCGAGGTCCCGCCAGGCCAGGACGTGGACCCGTCGTATGCCAGAGCCCGAGATCAACTCGTGGAGGTCCCCGTCGGGGAGGGCGGGGCGGATCGCCGGACGGCGCCGGTCATCGGTCATGGCGGCAGAATCGTACCGGTCGCTCCGGCCCAGCCCGGGCCGGGAGATCTCCGGTGGCAGACTCGTCGGCGCCCATGCTGTTCCCCACGATCACCTTCGCCGTCTTCCTGACGCTCGTGCTGGCGGTGCACACCGTGCTGCTGCAGCGGCCGACGGCCTGGAAGGCGACCATGCTGCTGGCCAGCTATGCCTTCTACGGGTGGTGGGACTGGCGGTTCCTCTCGCTCATCTGGATCTCCACCATCGTGGACTTCGTGGCCGGCCGGGCAATACACGCCACATCCGACCGGGGCCGTCGCCGCCTCTACCTGTGGTGCAGCCTGGGCACGAACCTCGGGATGCTGGGCTTCTTCAAGTACGCCGACTTCTTCGTGGAGTCCTTCGTGGACCTGCTCGGCGACCTGGGGCTGAACGTCTCGGCGGGACCACTGGGGATCATCCTCCCGGTGGGCATCAGCTTCTACACCTTCCAGACGATGTCGTATTCGCTCGACGTACACCGTGGCGTCCTGGAGCCGACGGACAAACTCCTCGACTTCGCCCTATTCGTCGGCTTTTTCCCCCAGTTGGTGGCCGGTCCGATCGTGCGGGCCCGTGACTTCTTGGCACAGCTGGCCTCTGACGACCGGTCTCCGATCGACACCGGGCGGGCCACGCGCCTGATCCTCGGCGGCCTCTTCAAGAAGATGGTCCTGGCCGATGTGCTGGCCACCCGCCTGGTCGACGGGGTATTTGCCGACCCGGGCGGCGCCACCGGCCTCGAGACCCTGCTGGCTGTCTACGGATACGCGCTGCAGATCTACGGCGACTTCAGCGGCTACAGCGACATTGCCATCGGGATCGCCCTGCTGCTGGGCTTCCGCTTCCCGATGAACTTCGACCAGCCGTACCGGGCGCTCAGCCTCAGGGACTTCTGGCAGCGCTGGCACATCAGCCTGTCTTCCTGGTTGCGGGACTACCTCTACATCGGTCTGGGAGGCAACCGGCGGGGGAGGGCCCGCACTTTGCGGAACCTGATGGCCACCATGCTCCTGGGTGGCCTCTGGCACGGCGCCGGCTGGACCTTCGTTTTGTGGGGGGCATTGCACGGCCTGGGCCTGGTGGTCGAGCGGGTGGTCGCCGATTCAGTGGGAGAGGGGCGACCGGGCCGGATCGGCAGGGCGGTCCACGCCGTGCTCACGTTCCACCTGGTCTGCGCCGCATGGGTCTTCTTCCGGTCGGTTGACCTGGAACGCGCCCTGGAGGTGTTCGCCGCTCTGGGTGGCTCCTGGACGTCGGCGCCTGGTCTGACCTGGGGCGTCGTCGCCCTGCTGCTGGTGGGGGCCGGAACCCAGGTCGTTACGCCGGGTCGGCTGGACGGCGTGTGGGAGCGGGCCGGGCGGCTACCGGTCGCCGTGCAGGCCGTGGGAATCACCGTCGCGATCCTGTCCTTCGACGCCCTGGGCCCCGACGGCGTGGCCCCCTTCATCTACTTCGCCTTTTAGAGCAGCCGATCCTCCCATGACCGCGTAGCGGCGGAAGGCGTCGGTGAAGTGGGCCAGTGGGCTAATCGCATCATCCCATCGTCGTGCAGTGCAGCGGCTCGACCACGACGGTGATCCGCTTCTCCAGCGGCTGTGCGTGGTCTCTGGGGAAGGAGTCCTCGTCACGGTACTTCCGGGCCTGGGCGTCCAGCACCTCCAGCGCACCGTCGTGCTCGAAAGCCACCACCCGGCCGCGCACCTCCAGGTACCGCTCGTTGTCCGTCGGGTCGGTCGCCGACATGGCGATCCGATCGTCGTCCTGGAGGTTGCGCCACTTCTGGCGACCCTCCAGGTGGGGGAACCGGATGTGGGTCCCGTCGAAGCCGGCCCACACGGGGGAGACCTGGGGCTCGCCCGATGGCCCGATGGTGGCCACGTGCCAGACGGCCGGGAGGTCGAACAGGTCGCGGTGTGTATCAGGGATAACAGTCATGAGACGACGGTAGCCCTGGACTACCGATAGCGGCTCCGCTGGCACACTCAGCCGACGATGCCCTCTGCCTGCATTGCGTCGATTTCCGAGTCGGTTCGGCCGATCTCACGCAGAACCTCCCGGTTGTCGGCTCCCTTGGCCGAGGCAGAAAGACGCATTTCGACAGGCGTGCCTGAAAAGCGCGCCCCAGGGCGTGCGCTTCGGATCGTTCCAGCCTCCGGGTGCTCCCAGGTCACCACAGACCCGTTGTGCACTATCTGGGGATGTGTCAACACTTCCGACTTCTCGAGGATCGGTCCGCTGGGTACGTCGCTGTCGTAAAGGCCAGCCAGGGAATCGGCCATGGTCATCGACGCAAACGCCTCGGCAACCATCACTCCGTAGTCCAAGAGATTCTGCTGGTCATCAACAAACCCCTCGAGGCTGTAGCGAGAGTCATCGCACCACTCGGGGTGCCCAACGGCCCTGCTAACCCCGTGTATGTGGGCCGTCGACGCAGCGAAGTAGATGATCTTCCCGTCCAGGCACTCGGTCAGGCGGTACACCTCCGCCAGGGTCATTCCGGGGGAGACGTCATCGCCAACGAGGGTCTGGTCGACCATTCCGTCGTTCCAGAAGAAGGACAGTGTGGAGTCGAGCATTGGCACCACGACGTGCTGGCCGCCGGCGCCGCGCTCCCGGGCAAGGAGCGCTGCGGTGATGGCCTGGGCGACGGTCAACGCCGTGCTTTTGTCCGACACGATGTTTCGGACAAGGTCAGGGAACGGAATATCGGGGTTGACCTGGTAGGCCACCATGCCGGTCAAGCCCTGGATAACCGGGTCGAGCACTGGACGGCCACTATGGGGGCCATCTGGCCCGTAGCCGCTGATCGACACGTAGACGATGTCCGGCTTAACGGCGCGGATGTCCTCGTAGCCAATCCCCAGGCGTTCGCAGGCTCCGGGACGGAAGTTCTGGAGGAAGACATCAGCCGAGGCGGCGAGGTCCAGAACCACCTGGCGGCCCTCTTTACGGGTCAGGTCAACCGAGATCGACCTCTTGCCGCGATTCCCATTCAGGTAGAAGGCCGAGAGGCCACCCCGAGCATAATTGAGGCGCCGTGTCACGTCCTGGCCGACCACCGGTTCGACTTTGACAACCGCTGCGCCCTGATCGGACAGGAGCATGCTGGCGAACGGCCCGCTTACGATTTGACTGAGGTCTACGACACGGAAGCCGTCGAGTGGTCCGGGCACCTTGCCTCCATCCGCCGACATCTCGCCAGGTTCAGCGGGAACAGTAGTCGCAGCTCCCTAGATGCTCAGCGCTGGAGGCCGGCGGTTCGACGCGTCGACCACCACCCCATGATCACGACAAGCGTGGGGATAATGCCGACCACAATCGCCCCGTGACTCAGGACGTGGAATTCCGTGGTGGCCACGATGAAACCTGCGGTCACCCCAGCCACGGCCCCACCGCCGCTCATGCAGAGGTCGGCAAGTCCCTGGATTCCGACCCTGTCCGGTCCGGTGAATGTACGAACTAGAAGGGCCGAAGAAGCGATAAGACCACAACTCCAGCCAACACCAATGAGGAACATCCCGAGGAAGGCGCCTGCCGACTCGTGAGCGGCGTTGTGAGCGGCGACATCAGCCCCTACAGCCAGAAGGACGCCACCAACAGCTATCACAGGCCGAGGGCCTACCCGGTCGACCAGCTTGCCGACGATCGGGGAGAAGGCGTACATCCCGACAATGTGGAGTGAGATCACGAAGCCCACAACCTGAAGACCCTGGCCACCAGAGCGGAGGTGGAGCGGCATCATCGTCATGACGCCGACCATTACTGCGTGGCCGACCACCATCGATCCCACAGCGAGCCGTCCGTCGGGTGAGTTGAACACGGGTGTCACGAAGCCCCTAAGCGGTGTCCGTTCCCGGGGCTGGCCGAGCCCGCCTGTAACCACGAGTGGATCCGGTCTCAGGAAGAGGTGGACCGCTGACGCCGCAACCAGGAACAGGACCGCCGAGAGTAGGTACGGGCCGGCCAACTCGTCGAGGCCAAGTTTCGTAGCCATTGAGCGGAGTGGGCCGAAGCCGAGGATTGGGCCTAGAACCGAACCAAAGGTGGACCCCCAGACCAGCATGCCGATTGCCGATCCGGCCTCGGTTGCCATGTCGGCGGCTGCAAACCGGGCAGCCATATTCGCGGCGTAACCCAGGCCCACCACCGACATGCCGAGCACCAGGATGGGATACCAACCACTGAGAACGGCCGACAGGCAAAGTAGGGAACCGGTACTAGCTAGTACGTAGCCCCCAGCGATGCCTGGCCGTCGGCCCCGGGTGGCCATAAACCGCGCCAGGGGTATGGCCGTGAGAGCGGCACCCATCGTAAGACCTGAGGCTGCGACGCCGCCGAGAGTCTCGCTCCCGGACAGCTCCTCGCCGAGAATGGCTGCCGAGCTGTAGGCACTACTCATGGCAGCTCCGCCGGGAATGATGCCGCTCAGGAGTGTCCTAAGGGTCCGGCGTTGCAGTCGCTCCCGTTCCTCGTCCCCCAAGGCCGCCAGCGGGGAGTCCTGCATCGGTGGAAGCGTACGGCTGAGGCGACCTACCACACGTACCCGGCGACTACCGTCGGCCCGTGCCCACCTTTGCCTGCTTTGACGTCGAGACCACCGGTCTCGACCCGGCCGGCGGGCGTGTCATCGAGGTGGCCGTCGTACGCATCCAGCGGGACGGGACCCCGGCAGGGGAGTGGACCACTCTGGTGGATGCAGGGGCCACCGACCTGGGTCGCACCGACATCCATGGCATCAGGCTCCACTGGCTGGAGGGTGCCCCCAGCTTCGATTCGATCGCCGGGGACCTCGCCCACCAGCTCTCCGGATGCGTCCCGGTGGCACACAACGCCGGCTTCGACGCGAGTTTCCTTCGCTCCGAGTGGGGACGCGCCGGGTTGGGCCCCCTCGACCTCGAAGCCGTGGACACCCTTCCGATGGCCCGGCAGCTGGGCTACCCGGGGCGCCTCGGCCTTCTGGCCGAGGCGCTAGGAGTACCGCTGCACGACGCCCACCGGGCCCTCGACGACACCCGCGCCCTCGCAGCCGTGCTGGTGGCCCTGTTGGACCGCGGGGCTGTGGTGTCCTCGTTCCCAATCTTTGGGCCACCGTTGCTCACCCCAGCGCCCTCCGGCCGGGTGGCGCACCGGCCCACCCAGGCGGCCTGAGTCAACCGTGGCGCAGGACCTGCTGGTGCGGGCGATCCCGGCCCTGCTCGTCTTGCTGTCCGGGTGCAGCCAGCCGGAGCCGCTGCCCGTCGACGACCGCGCCGGCATGGTCCGTGTCGGGACGGTCATACCGTCCACCATGTCGGCCGTCGTGCCACCGGAGGCAACCGGTGCGCTGGAGGCGGCGTCGAACACCGCACCGGCGACGACAACCAGCACGCCGACCACGACGTCGGCCGTCCCGTCCAGTACCAGCGACGCCCAGCCGACGCCATCGACGACCGGGTCGCCCGACCGCTCGTTCACCGTCGCCAGGGCGACCGGCGAGTGGCTCGACACCTACCGGTCGCCTGTCGACACGGAGGTATGGTGGTCGCTCTCCAACCCGGGCCCCTACGACGGAGACCGGGTGGTACTGGTCCTGGACGAGCAGGACGACTGGCTGCTGGTGGACATGCCCGTTCGGCCCAACGGCACCATTGGATGGGTCCGACGGTCGGACGTGACGCTCACCACCCATTCGGCGATGATCCTGGTGGACCTGTCGGAGATGCGACTCTGGGCCTGGGAGGACGGCGCCCTGGTGGCAGAGGGTGCGATCGCCCTCGGTACCGATGAGACGCCCACCCCACCCGGCGACTACTTCGTGAACGAGATCCAGGAGCAGGACGACCCCGACACCCTCTTCGGTTCGTGGATCATCGGTACTTCCGGCTTCTCCGAGGTGCTCGGCCTTGTCGACGGCGGCGATCCCGCCGTGGCCATTCACGGCACAAACGACCCGTCGGTCCTGGGAACCGAGGTATCCCTCGGGTGCGTACGGGTCCATGACGACGTGGTGGGGCGCCTCGCCCGCCTTCCCTTGGGGACCCCAGTCGAGGTACGGGCCTAAGCGGCCCGCCGGAGGCCGCCGTCCGGATACGGGCCGCCTGGTACGTCACCGGACGACCGGGTCAGTTCAGGGCCGGGTCGTCCGGATAGCCGGCCAGGTGGCCCAGGAGCCCGGGCTGACGACCCAGGACCACCCTCCAGAGGTCCTCGGGCTCGGAGCCGACAACGTCGTCTGGGCGGGCATCCACGACGAACCAGCCGCCGGCCATCACCTCGGCGTCCAGCTGGCCGGCGGACCATCCGGCGTAGCCGGCGAACAACCGTACGGACTCCACGCCGGGCAGGTCCTCAGGGCTGCGGTGCAGGTCGACCACGCCGAGCGGGCCGAGCAGGGGGCTGATGCCATCGGTGGCGTCAGGTGGCCCGATGGCCAGGCCGATCACCGACTCCTCGGAGACCGGACCGCCGGTGTGCAGCTGGGCCGGGTAGGCCAAGCGGTCGGCCCACTGCGGTACGGCCTCGGCCCCGCCGACGAGGCGGGGGCGGTTCAGGATCAGGCCGAGGGCCCCGTCGTCGTTGTGCTCCAGCACGAGGACGACGGCGCGGTGGAAGTTTGGATCGATGAGCTCCGGCATCGCCACTAGGAGGCGGGCCTTCGTGCCGTCCGTCACCGATCCGCTCCTGCCAGTGCTTCGCCCAGAAGCGTGTTGGCGCCCGAACGCTCGAGTACGCCGACAAGTTGCCCGCCGGCCAGCTCCGTGTAGATGCCCGTGGTCTTGATCGTGGCGTGGCCCAGCAGGCTCTGGATCACGTTCATCGGTACAGCGTCGGCTGCCAGCTGGACGCCGGCGGTGTGTCGCAGCGAGTGCAGCGAGCGGTCCCGGAGACCGGCCTCGCGGTTCAGGAGGCGCAGCCAGTAGCGGAGGCGCCCGTAGTTGAAGCGCTCGCCGTCGTTGGTCACGAACATCGGATCATCCGGCAGGGAGGGCCCGAAGCGGCCGATCCGCTCCTCCTGCCAGCGATCCGCCGCCTCCACCAGCTCGTCGGAGAGGGGGAGTCGACGGATACGTCGAGCCTTGCCGACGACGTGCAGCATCCAGGTCGCCCGGTCGTCCCGGTCGACGAGGCGTTCCCGGGAGATCCAGCCCCGGTCTGCGGCGGCCAACTCGGCGGCACGGAGCCCCAGCACGGCCAGGAAGGAGCACATGGCCAGGTCCCTGCTGGCCCAACGCACCCGGTTGGAGCCGTTATCTTGACTGCTCGCCTCGGCATACAGTTCGCAGAGCTCGGCCGGGCGGTAGTACTCGGGGTCCACCTGGGGGACATCCAGCCTGGCCACCTTCCGTATCCGGGCGATGTCGGGCACCTGGGCCACCAGTCGGTCGGCGATGCAGAAGTCGAAGAAGGACTTGAGGGCGGCCAGCGTCTGATTCAGCGTGGCCCTGGAGACCTCCGGATCGGCACGCATCGACCTGACGGTGTCGGTGAGGCCGGCCTGGTCCAGGCTGTCGGGCCGGAACCCTGAGGGAGGCATGCCGGCGAAAGAGACGACCCGCCTGACGCCCTGACTGTAGGCACGGACGGTGTGTGGGGGCTTGTCCTCGTACAACGGCAGCCAGTGCAGCCACTCGTGGAAGACGGGCGGCATCTCGTCGGTGGTCGGTAGTGCTCTGTAGGCCATGGCCCCCGAATCGCACACTCAATGCATGATAATATCCATTATCTTGACAGAAGCCGAGTGGCCTGTGGTGGATCCCCTGCCTTCCACCCGGGGTACACCATCCGGCAGGTACCCCCCACTAAGGCCTTCGCTGGATGCCTGCCGCCCCTGGACGCGGCGGAGCCCCGACCGTCCGGCTCGATGGCCGGGAGGCCGGGGCTCCGCGTCACACGGTCAAACGATCCCCTATGGGGTGCCGTCCATGATCTCAGTCATCGGCACGATCAGCCCGTTGTCCGAGCCGTCGTCCTCGAAGCTCGACAGGCGGAAGGCGTCACAGAAGTCCACCTTCCCTGGAACCAGCGAACCGAAGGGGCACACCGGCAGGGAAGCCTGCGGAATTGATTCCATGGCCTCACGGAAGGTGTCGTGGGTGAGCACCGGTCCAGCCGCCGTAGCGATCATCTCGAACAACTGCAGCTGCGTGCAGTAGGTCATGATCGACCGCCACCACTTCTCGATGCCGTCCTCGTGCGTCTCCGGCGTGCCGACCACGATCTCCGGATGAGCCGCCTCGAAGGGAGCAATGCAATTCGTCTGAGAGTTCTCGGTTTCGAACTGCTCCTGCTCGGTCAGGCCGGTCAGCGTGATCGCCCCGACAGCCATCTCCGGCGTCACGCTGCTGCTCATCGACGACAGCGTCTCGGAGTTCATGATGAACAGGTCCAACTCGATCCCCGCCCAGAAAAGGTTACGGAGGGCCGCACGGTCTCCACCGGCCATGAGCATGGAGTCAGCACCCGCCGAACGGACCCGCTCCGCCATCACGTCCCACCAGGCGTCCTCGCCCTCGGTGTCACCACCGGTCTGATCGCTGAGCAACTCCAGGACCACCTCGGCCCCCAGCGCGGCCATCGATTCCCGAGCCACGTTGTAGGTCTCCTCGGTGTCCGAGCGCCCGATAAGAACGAACTTTCGTCCTTCGATCATGCCGTTCTGGTCGAGCAGCGAGGCGAAGACGGCCATCCGCCGTTTGACCATGGTGCCGTTCTCGATCCAGGGAGCCTGGACCTGGGCCAGGCGCTCGTCGTCGGTTCGGCCGCCGATCAGGATGGTGTTCTGGTTGCCTGGAATGCAGATGTTCGAGATCTCCGCCGGACCCAGGAAGCCACCGAGCACGACGAACGTCTCGAAGTCGCCGGCCACCTCCAGGCAGACCGCGTCAGCGCTGATCCCTAGTCCCGGGATGGCGCTGTACGGTCGGACAGCATCCAGGACCACCTGACGGCCGTTGATACCGCCGCGGGCGTTGAGGTCAGCCACCATCGCCTCCCAGACCAACTGCGGGTCACCCCAGCCATTGGGTGAGAAGCCGTTGTCAACCAGCCACTGGAAGTCGATCGTCGTGGCCGCGATGTGAATCGAGTCCGCGGTGACGCCACGCCAAGTGGCCGTCAACGGCGGTGCCGGGACGACGAGGTGGCCTTCGCCGAGGCTTGAGCCGCCGGGGGCGTACTCGTAGACGACGTTGGCGTTGGACGCAGGCACGTCGGTCGAGTCGCCGTGGCCGATGACGGTGATCTTCTGGGATCCACAGTCGCCGAAGGCGTCACAGGTGATCAGGCCAATGATGCCCGAGTAGTCCGCGACGGCGTTGAGGTGCTCGCGCACCCCAGCACGGTCGATGACCAGCGTGCCGTCGTCGTCATAGGACGCAGCAGCAATGGCGTCGAGCAGCAACGTCGTGGCGTCATAGGAATGCGCCCAGAACGGTGCAGCAGGATCCTCACCCCACTCGTCGTTGTACGCAGCCAGGAACGAATCGGCCGTCTGACCGGTCGACTGGTTCGTGTTGGCCCCGTAGCGGATGTCCGGACCCGAGAAGTACATGCCCTCGGTCTCCTCGAGGGCCATGTAGTTCGAGTTC